>DASWOZ010000268.1:0-10853 GCA_036398535.1 Mucilaginibacter sp.
GATAGCCTCCTCCTCGGGCGGCATTACATCTAAATATAATATTTCTTCCTTTTCGCCGCGGCGCATGGCCAGTATACGGTGTGATGGCGCTGTTTTTACAGATTCTTCCCAATCAAAATAGTCCTTATATTTTTGTCCTTCCACCTCTTTGCCCGTAATTACCTTTGATTTGAAGCTGCCCTTTTGTAAAAACAGTTCACGAACCTGGGTACGCACCTCTGCATTTTCGCTGATGAATTCGGCTATAATATCCCTCGCGCCGCCTAAAGCTTCGGTTATATCTTTTACACCTTTTTCCTCGTCAATATATTTTTCTGCTTCGGCGGTTACATCAAATTTATTTTGTGCCAGCAGTGCGTCAGCCAAAGGCTGTAAACCCTTCTCGCGGGCAATGGATGCACGTGTTTTGCGTTTTGGGCGGTAAGGCAGGTAAATATCTTCCAGCAGCACCATAGTTTCAGCCGCGTTGATCGCTTTTTCTAATTCGGGCGTTAGCTTACCCATTTCGGTTAACGAATTGAGTATGGCCTCACGGCGTTTATCCAGATCACGCAGTTGTTGTATACGGTCGCGCAGGGTAGTTACCTGTACTTCGTCCAAACTGCCGGTTACTTCTTTACGGTAACGGGAAATAAACGGAACGGTAGCGCCTTCATCCAGTAATTCAATGGTGGCAATAACCTGTTTTTCGGCAATAGAAAGTTCGGCAGCTAATTTTTTATAATGGGTGTTCATGCAGTTATTATTCTGACAGCGAAAATCGGGTTATGCGGGCAGATGTCAAAGGGGTGTTGGGAAATAGTTACGTAAGGGAAATTATTTTGGAATTATAAAATAGGTTCCTGCCTGTTATCCCAAAAGAAAAGTATGGAGATATGTGCGGAATGCACTTCGTAAAACATGGAAGTTTGTTTGGTAATAACTGCTTTGCGAATATTTGTACTATGAGAAGCAGCAAATAAATAGGGCTGTATAGAAATGTTATTTATTGTTTTATATGTATCCCTTACAAATTTTGCTGCAGAGCGACCGCCCCATTTATTTTCAATTTGATTAACGGTAAGATCGAAAGTTTCCTGAGCGTCATCGGTCCAGGCAATCGGTAGATTCATAAATATTTGGCGTACTTTTTCATCACCTCGTCATGCGGTGTTAACATGCCGGCTTCGGCTTGTTTTCTTGAGTGCTCAATTCCTGTCTTTATATTTTCGGGTAGGTCATTCCAAAAATCTTTTTCGCTATGCTCAAAAACTTCTTTTACCTGTTGAAGTATAGCTTCATCATCAGTATCCAGCAAACGTTTAATAAGCGATATTTTTTCAGTTTGAATGTCCATACTCAAATTTAGGATTTTATGTTGATAATATCCTCTAAAAGGAAAATATCACGAAACCTAAATTGACGTTTTGCCTTTTATAATTATTTATGATATAGACGAAATAAACAGTGTGTTTTTCATAGTATCTGTATTTCACATGAGCAGGCACCCTAAGAAAAAACATTAATCCCTACACCGATGTTTTTCATCAATACTTAATATACTTTTTCATGACTTCTTCATGAGAAGTGAGTATACCGGTTTCCTTGAGTACTCAATTCTTGTTTTTACATTTTCAGTAAATCATCTAAAAGGTTTTTCGTCATAAATTGATAACTCAGAATAGTGTTTTCTTACCCCTCAAAATGATATAGAAAAACAACCTCGCCACTATAAGCCAGTTTCTTTTCACCCTCAATTTCCATTTCAACACCTATGGTGGCTTTGGTAATGCCGCGCAGGTTTACTATAGCTACCAGCTTTGCTTTAAGCCTTACGCGACTATTAACTACTACGGCCTGTGCAAAACGGATGTTTTCAATACTGTAATTGATCTGCATTTTCAGGTTTTGTACATCGGCTATCTGGTGCCAAAAGTAGGGTAGTAGTGATACCGTTAAATAACCATGTGCGATGGTAGCCTTAAATGGGCCTTCATTTTGGGCTCTTTCGGGGTCGGTATGTATCCATTGGTGATCAATAGTGGCATCGGCAAATTTGTTGATCTGATCCTGGGTAATGGTATGCCAGCCCGATACGCCAATATCTTTGCCTAAATAGGTTTCAAATTCGGCGTAGTTTTTTATAGTTATCATAGGGTTGCTTTATATATAGATAGCGGCGGCAAAATTAATAATCCCCACGACATTATCATAGCAGTGTCAGTTTCTTTTGTCATACCGAACGTAGTGAAGCATCTTATACATTTTTCCTACTTGTTTTTTAATCGCATCAATCACGGTTCTGGCAACAATTAGTCCACCAAAACCGCTTACTCAATCACTCCGAGTAAATTATTCAATTAATCTTCAATCAAACCTTAAAATTCGCTTGCAAATAACACAAATAAGCGTATCTTTGCAGTCCCGAAAATGCGGGGTATATATAACATTTTAATAATTTAATTTAAAGCAAGTGAATACGTTAAGTTACAAAACTGTCTCGGCCAACAAAAAAACAGTTAACAAACAATGGGTTGTTGTTGACGCACAAGGCGAGATTTTGGGGCGCTTGTCTACAAAGATCGCAATGATCATCCGTGGAAAAACCAAGCCTGATTTTACCCCAAACGTAGACTGCGGTGATAACGTGATTGTTATTAATGCAGACAAGGTAAAACTGACCGGAAACAAATTCAGCGAAAAGCAATATGTTTCTTACACCGGTTATCCAGGTGGTCAGCGTTTCATTTCTCCTAAGGAGTTAATGGCAAAGCATCCAACACGCGTAATTGAAAAAGCCGTGCGTGGTATGTTACCTAAAAATCGTTTGGGCAAAGCATTGTTTGGCAATTTGCATGTATATGCAGGTGCCGAGCATCCTCATGCAGCACAAAACCCAACAGCCATTTAACTTTTAAATCCTAAAAGCAGAAAGAAATGCCAACAACAAACACTTCCGGCAGAAGAAAAACAGCCGTAGCACGTATCTACCTTACAGAAGGTAGCGGTGCAATTACCGTAAACGGTAAAGATTACAAAACTTACTTCCCTACATTGCCATTGCAATACATCGTTACTCAGTCAACTGAAGTTTCAGGCTCAACCGGGTTATTTGATGTTAAAGTAAATGTTGCAGGTGGTGGTGTAAAAGGACAAGCAGAAGCCGTTCGTTTAGCTATCGCGAAAGCAATTGTTGAACTCGATCCTGAAAAGAAACCTTCACTTCGTGCTAAAGGTATAATGACACGTGATGACCGTATGGTTGAGCGTAAAAAACCAGGACGCAAGAAAGCGCGTAAGAGATTCCAATTCAGTAAACGTTAATCACAAGGAGGACAACAAAATGGCAAGAACAACATACGACGAATTACTGGATGCAGGTGTACACTTTGGTCACCTTACCCGCAAATGGGATCCAAAAATGTCACAGTACATTTTTATGGAGCGCAACGGTATTCATATTATCGATTTAAATAAAACCTTAACTAAGGTTGAAGAAGCTGCTGCAGCTATAAAACAAATTGTAAAATCAGGACGTAAAGTATTATTTGTAGCTACTAAAAAGCAGGCAAAAGATATCGTTGCTGAATATTCAAAAGGTGTTAACATGCCTTTCATTACCGAACGTTGGTTGGGTGGTATGTTAACCAACTTCGCTACCGTGCGTAAGTCAATCAAAAAGATGTCAAATATCGATAAATTGACTAAAGATGGGACATACAGTAATCTTTCTAAAAAAGAAAGACTGATGATACAGCGTGAGCGTATTAAATTAGAAACTTTGTTAGGTGGTATTGCTGATTTAAACCGCTTACCTGCTGCCTTGTTTTTAATTGACGTTAAAAAAGAGCACATCGCGGTTTCAGAAGCGTTGAAATTAAACATCCCAACTTTTGCGATGGTTGATACCAACTCTGATCCTTCAAACATTGATTTCCCTATTCCGGCTAATGACGATGCTACTAAATCAATTTCATTGATCACAGGCATCATTATCAAAGCTATTGAAGAAGGTTTGGAAGAACGCAAACGTGAGAAAGACGACGAAGCAGAAAAAGAAGCAGCACAGGCAAAAGCTAAAGCTGATGCTCCTGAATCGGTAACCCCGGACAGAGGCCCTGCGGCTGAAGGTAAAAGAGCCCGCAAAATAGCTGTTGAAGCTGACGCAGCGGTTGCTGACGAAACTCCTTCTGCTGAAAGCACTGAAGAATAATTGAATTTGAGTGGTGAGTTTTGAGTAATGAGTTTTAAATATGCTCATATATAACTCATAACTCGCCACTTTTAACTTATAACTGAAATAAATATGTCTACAGTACAAATATCTGCAGCCGACGTAAATAAACTGCGCCAGCAAACTGGTGCCGGTATGATGGATTGCAAAAAAGCTTTAACCGAAACTAACGGTGATTTTGAAGCAGCTATCGATTTTTTAAGAAAAAAAGGTGCTAAAGTGGCCGCAAGCCGCCAGGACAGAGATTCAAACGAAGGTGTTGTTATTGCACGTACATCTGAAGATGCAAAACGCGGTGTAATTATTGAGTTAAATTGCGAAACAGATTTCGTAGCTAAAAATGCTGAGTTTGTTGCTTTTGCTAACGCGATTGCTAATATAGCGGTTGAAAATCAACCTGCTACAATTGAAGACCTTTACACGTTAGAAATTGATATTGAAAACAGCCGTGTCAAAATTGGCGATGCGATCATCGACAAAACCGGTAAAATTGGCGAGAAGATCGGCGTATCTAAATATGAATCAGTTAGTGGCGAAAAAGTTATCGCTTATATCCATGGTAACTTCCGTTTAGGTGTATTAGTTGCGTTAAGCGCTGATGTTGCTGGTGCTGATGAAGCAGGACGCGACGTAGCCATGCAAATTGCAGCTATGAACCCTGTTGCTGTTGATAAAGATGGTGTTGACTCTACCACTATTGAACGTGAGTTAGAAATTGCTAAAGAGCAAACTCGCGCTGAAGGCAAGCCGGAAGAAATGGTTGAAAAAATTGCGGCAGGCAGGTTAAATAAATTTTATAAAGAATCTACTTTACTAAACCAGGAGTTTGTAAAGGACCCATCAAAAAGCGTTGCTCAATTTTTAAGCACTGTTGATAAGGGGCTAACAGTTACCGCCTTTAAACGCGTTGCTTTAGGAGCTTAAATATTTTAATCCCCGCTGAAAAGCGGGGATTTTTTTTGCCTAAAAATTTAGCTTGATAAATGATAACAGCACTTTATAATATACAGCTTATAAGCGATGGTACAATTACCACCAACAAAGCGGTATTAATTGAAGATGAACAAATCATAGCTGTTATTCCTGATAATACCATACCACAGGAAGCTAAGACGATTAACCTGGATGGCGCCTATCTTGCCCCGGGGTTGATAGATTTGCAGATTTATGGCAGTGGCACGGAGTTTTTTGGAGGCACCCCTACAGCGTCTGCGCTTTATGAGATGGAAGAAAACCTGCTTAAACAAGGAACTACCGGTTTTTTTGCTACTATAGCTACCAATAGTAACACCATTATTGAACAAGGAATTAGCATCGCCAAAAATTATACAGGAAAAGGTAACTTTTGGGGGCTACACCTGGAGGGGCCATATATAAACCCTAAACGCCGCGGTGCGCATCCTGAAGAATTTATAAAAAAAGCTACCCTATCAGAAATAAAAGGCTGGGTAGAAAAAGGTGAAGGCAAGATTAAAATGATCACCCTTGCGCCCGATTTACAGGATGACGAGGTATTGGATTATTTAAAAAATCAGGGCATTATTTTATCATCGGGCCACAGCAATGCTACTTATAGCGAGGGGAAAACTTTTTTAAATAAACAAATACACGCAGTTACGCATTTATATAATGCGATGCCTCCAATGCATCATCGCGAGCCCGGCTATATACCTGCCATTTTTGAGGCAAAACCCTACACCAGCATAGTGGCCGATGGCGTACATGTGGATTTTGCGATGATACGTTTGGCTAAACGCGAATTAGGCAACAAACTTTTTTTAATAACTGATGCCGTAACATCCACTAATCAGGGAGCTTACCGGCATAAGTTTGAAGCAAATAGGTATGTTATGCCGGATGGCACTTTATCCGGATCATCGCTTACGATGTTAAAAGCTGTTAAAAATTGCGTAAAACAAGTAGATATTGAGCTGGCCGAGGCGGTAAACATGGCTTCTTTATATCCTGCACAGCTGATTGGCGAAGTAAAAAAAGGAAAAATTGAAAAAGGTTTTGATGCGGATATGATCGTGTTTACGCCCAGCTTCGAAGTAAAGAGCACCATATATAAAGGCAACCTTAACAATTACAACATAAAATTTTAACAATAGCTTTTATTCTATATTTTTGACAAATTCTTCCTTAATGAAATACAAAAGAATATTACTTAAGCTTAGCGGTGAATCGTTAATGGGCGACAGACAGTATGGGATTGATAACAAACAGGTATTGCAATATGCCCATGATATCAAAAACGTACATGACCAGGGTATTGAAATTGCTATCGTTGTAGGAGGAGGAAATATATTCAGGGGGTTAAGTGCCGAAAAATCTGGCATGGAACGCGCCCAGGCAGACTATATGGGTATGCTGGCCACCGTTATTAACTGTATGGCCCTGCAAAATGCTTTAGAAACTATTGGAGTTGATACCCGCTTATTATCTGCCATCAAAATGGAGCAAATCTGCGAACCTTATATCCGCCGCCGTGCAATGCATCATATTGAAATGGGTAAGATCGTAATATTTGGCGCCGGTACAGGTAACCCTTACTTTACTACTGATACAGCCGCATCCCTGCGGGCTATTGAAATTAAAGCCGATGTAGTTTTAAAAGGCACCCGTGTTGATGGTATTTACACTGCCGACCCGGAAAAGGACCCGGCTGCAATCCGCTATGATGAGATCTCTTTCCAGGAAGTTTATGATAAAGGATTAAACGTAATGGATATGACCGCTATAACCCTTTGCCAGGAAAATAAATTACCCATTATTGTTTTTGATATGAACAAGGAAGGTAACTTTATGAAAATAGCCAGCGGTGAACCTATTGGGACATTGGTGAGATAATCCCCAGTCAATCATGACTAACTTCCAACAACAAGCCGATTATAACTTATGGGCCACTGGTCAATGGATTGATTTTATTTATAGCAATTCAGAACATGATAATTATCTGTACAAATTAGTTAATCATATTATTAAAGGTGAACGTGCCTGGCTGGAAAGAATAAATAATAAAGATTGGAACAGGGATTTATGGGATGTGGCAGAAACCAAACAGGCACTATTAAAATTACAGGAAGCTAACCGTGTAATGCTGCAGCAAATTTTTGAAAAACCGTTAGAGAACAGGATCCCCGTAAAGCGATTAAACGGACAAGAATACAATCCCCGGGTTATGGATATATTACAGCATGCGTTTTACCATAGCGAAAACCATAGGGGGCAATTAGCCTCATTTAGTGCCAAAGCCGGGCTAAAATATCCGGTTACGGATTATATGACCTTTAGCATTATTACCAGGTTATAGATACTCGGCTATCGGGCCTGAACTCAAAGTATTATAGGTAAAATCATACTTTTTACTATTTTTGTCAAAAAATAAAACCGATGAGCGAACTCGTTAAAAAACAGATCAGTGATGCAAAGGCTTTAATGGATAAAGCGATTGACCATGCAGATAACGAATTAAATAAGATACGTGCAGGTAAAGCTAGCCCATCAATGCTGGATGATGTTATGGTAGATTACTACGGCAGCCCAACACCTCTGAGCCAGGTAGGCAGCGTAAACACGCCTGATGCCCGTACAATAGTTGTACAACCCTGGGAAAAATCATTGTTAAGCGCTATTGAAAAAGCGATAATGGAAGCTAACCTGGGCGTTAATCCTCAAAATGATGGGGTGATTATCCGTATCAACGTTCCGCCTTTAACAGAGGAGCGCCGCCGCGATTTGGTAAAAAAAGCCAAAGCCGAAGCGGAAACCGGTAAAATAGCTATCCGTAACATACGTAAGGACGCTAACGAGAAGATCAGAAAACTAAAAACTGAAGGTGTTTCAGAAGATGAAATGAAAACCGGCGAAGCAGAGGTGCAAAAGCTGACTGATGCCTATATTGTTAAGGTAGACCAGCTATCTGAAGCTAAAGAAAAAGATATTATGACGGTTTAAATATTAACCTTATTGTCAAATTAAAGGGAATGAGCTGCTTAGCCATTCCCTTTTTTTATTTTTGTTTTATTATATGAAAATACTCTTATCTTATTTATCGAAGTACCGCTGGGTTGTTGTATTAGCCCTATTATTAGCAGGTTTTAACATCGGTTTCTCTTTACTTGATCCTTATATTACCGGGCATATAGTTGACCGTTTTATTGAAAAACGCAATGTGCTTGACCATGACGCCTATGTATATGGTGTATTAGGTATGGTTGGTTTGGCTGTTGGCGCGGCCATGGTATCGCGCATAGCAAAAAATTTTCAGGATTATTTTACCAATATTATTGTGCAAAAGGTTGGTGCTGAAATGTATGCCGATGGTTTGACACATTCGTTAGAATTACCTTATCAGGTTTTTGAAGATCAGCGTAGCGGCGAAACACTGGGCATATTACAAAAGGTGCGTATAGATTGCGAAAAATTTATTACCGCGTTTATCAGTGTATTGTTTGTAAGCTTTATAGGAATGTTGTTTGTAATCGTTTACTCGGTATCTGTAAGCTATAAAGTTACATTGGTGTATTTCGCGGCTATACCTATTATCGCTTTTGTGAGCATGGCCCTAAGCCGTAATATTAAAAAGATACAACAAAAAATTGTAGCCGAAACTACGGCACTTGCCGGGTCGACCACAGAATCATTAAGAAATATTGAGTTGGTTAAAAGTTTGGGTCTGGCTAAGCAGGAAATCCAACGGCTAAATAAAACTACCTATAAGATACTTGATCTGGAACTTAAAAAAGTAAAGTATGTACGCAGCATGAGCTTTGTACAGGGTACTACGGTAAACCTGGTGCGCAGTATAATGGTGGTTGTATTATTGATCCTCATATTCCAGAAAAGTATTTCACCGGGTCAATATTTTAGCTTTCTGTTTTATTCGTTCTTCCTGTTTAACCCTTTGCAAGAGTTAGGTAACGTAGTGCTGGCCTGGCGTGAAGCAGAGGTGTCTTTAGGGAATTTTCAGGGCATACTGAATATTCCGATAGATGTTAAACCCGAAAAGCCGGTGCTTTTAGAGAAAATCAAAACCTTAACATTTAATGATGTTAGCTTTAAACACTTAACCGCTAACCGTAACGCGCTTAACCATATTAGTTTTGAAACCAATACCGGCGAAACCATCGCTTTTGTTGGTCCATCCGGTTCGGGTAAAACTACATTGGTTAAATTGCTGGTAGGCTTGTATCAACCGTTGGAGGGTGATATATTATACAATAGTATATTAAGCAAAGAGATAGATCTGGATCAGCTGCGCGAAAAAGTAGGCTTTGTAACACAGGACACGCAGCTATTCTCGGGCACAATTAGGGAAAACTTGCAGTTTGTTCGCCCCGGCGCTACTGATAATGAATGTATGGAAGTATTGCATCGTGCAGCCTGCCAAACATTATTGGCGCGTGCTAATAATGGTTTAGATACTGTAATTGGCGAAGGTGGGGTAAAGGTTTCCGGCGGCGAAAAGCAACGTTTATCTATAGCCCGGGCCTTGTTACGCAGGCCCGACCTGCTGGTATTTGACGAAGCGACTTCATCCTTAGATTCTTTAACCGAAGAGGAAATTACGGAAACCATTCGTGATGTATCTGTTTTCAGAGATCATATTACGATTCTGATCGCTCACCGTTTATCAACCATAATGCATGCTGATAGGATATATGTGCTGGAAAAAGGCCATATTGTTGAGTCAGGAAAACATAGTGACCTGCTTTTACAAAAAGGCTTATACTATGCCATGTGGCGACAACAAATAGGCGAGAAGGATACAGTAGATGAAACCGTTTAAATTATATAAGAAATGTATTTATTAACATCAGCAATTACCGGCACTTTTGGATTGATCTTCATGATCATATGGGCATTGCTGTTTGTTTTTACCTTACTGAATATTTTGCGCAATCATAACCTGGGCGTGGGCAACAAGCTAATATGGATAGTTATTATATTGGTAGTGCCTATATTGGGATCGCTTATTTACATTTTATGGAAAAGCGCCCAAAAACCCGAGGCTTAATTTTGTAACACCGCTGCTTCCTCGGGGGCCTGTATTTCATTTAAGGATAACGGCACCAGCTTTTTAGTTTTTAGGTAGGTGATAGTAACAATTAGCAGTGTCATGCTGCCACCAAATAATACGGCCGGGATAGTACCTAATAATTTAGCCGCCGTTCCTGATTCAAAATCGCCGATCTCGTTAGACGAACCAATAAACATAGAGTTTACGGCAGATACACGCCCGCGCATATGTTCGGGGGTTAAAAGCTGCATAATAGTACCGCGTATCAATACGCTTACACTATCAAACCCGCCCTCGGTAAATAAAAATAAAAGCGATAGGTAAAAATTGCGGGATAAGGCGAAGCAGATAATTGATAAGCCAAAGCCGGTAACGGCTATCAGCAGGTTGCGCCACGGTTTGCCCATAGGCGAAAAACGGGCCATAGCCAGCATAACCACAACCGCGCCAAATGATGATACTGCACGCATAATACCCAGGCCTTCGGCACCTACTTTTAAAATTTCATTGGCAAATACAGGCAATAGCGCCACAGCCCCTCCAAAAAAAACAGAGAAAAGGTCAAGGCTCATAGCGCCTATCATCATTTTATTATGAAATACGAAGTGTATTCCCTCC
>DASWOZ010000269.1:0-7958 GCA_036398535.1 Mucilaginibacter sp.
TTTCGGCAGCACGCAACCACGGGGTTTCTTCAATCAATGTGGCCTTTAGCTCCTGATTCTTTTCCAGGTTAGATAGCAGTTCGGCACTATTGGTTAGTTTCCATTGATCAAAAACCTGTTTAAGAACCGGCATTTTATTAACCAGGCCAGTAGCTAAACTATTGGCATAATACCGACTAAATATTTGTTCAGCACACTCATATGGATACTCCATCATATAAGGTAACGCCTGCACCGCATACCATGCGGGATTTTGAGTATATTCTAACGTAAGTGATTTATTGACCCGCGTTTTACTATTTTCATTTACTAACTTATCAAACGTAAATCTTTTGGTTTGCCCTGCCCTCACCATCATTGGCATAGTCTCTGTTACCAGCATACGGTTAGGTAATACCGGCAGTGTATTTTCTTCACCATCACTATAATTACCGGCAGACGCGGTTATCCGGTAGGTCAGCGCATCTAAACCAGCGGGAACGTATAATTTAAAATTCACCGTTTTATTGGTTGCTGCTGCCAATTCAAAACGCTGCCGGGCATTGGCCATATTAAGCAATAACGGAACTGGTTTCATAGTTATAGCATTAAACAATTGCAGGTTTACTTCGCCTTTTAAAGCGGACACTGTCAAATTCGCCAGCCTTGCCGAAACTGTTACCGTATCCCCCTCCCGTAAAAAACGCGGCATATGTGCGGTTACACTTAACTGTTTTTGAGTAATTATTTCTTTTTCAATATACCCGGTCTTCAAATCTTTGGTATGTGCAAATGCCCTGAACCGCCACCTGGTTAATGATTCAGGAATAGTAAAATCAATCAGTATCTGCCCGGCAGAGTCGGTATGTAATTGGGGATAGAAAAAGGCTGTTTCGTTGAAATTTGTGCGGGGAGTTATGCGGCCTGCCTGATTGCCATAATTATCAACAACCTGTATTTCTTTCAATATGTCCGCCGGAAGATTTCTTACTGAGGCCTCCGCCATAAAATCTTTCCCGTTTAAACTTACAGCTGATAGTCTTCGTCCATTTTGTATAATTGTTCCATCGGGCATTACTGATTCAACAGATTCGAAAACTTTATTACTTTCTGTCACCATCTTCACCTCACTACTTCCTAACGGTTCGTCAATCGTAACGCTGGCCCTTGCTGCAACCTCACTCCTAAAATTATTACCTAAAGTATTAAACAACTCATATTGTCGGCTTTGCGGCAAGAAAAACCAATTATCGTATCGTATAGGCATGGTAATAACCTGATTTACAAAACCACCGTCCCAGTTAAAAATTTGCGGAGCATTCCTGTTTCGTGCATTTAATATGGTACTCCAATCGTTTGGTGCTCCTATGGCGTCCAACGATGCATCATATAAATCCGCTACCAATTCGGCTGCCTGGCGTTCTTTATTCTTGCCCGATACCTGTATCTTCCATTGTTCTTTTTCGCCGGGTTGCAGGTTGTCTCTAAAGGTTAAAAACTTAATATCCAGTTTATCGTCCGTTATTTGATTTTGTATACTTTGCGTATGGGTATAAAGCCGGTTTTGGCTGGCCATTAAAAAAGAAACATTTACATTCCTTTCGCCCGGCTCAACCGGTACTTTTATTAATTGCTGTTTGTTGCCAGAAATAGTGATCCATTTTGACGATATAATTTGTGAATCATTGTATTTTTCTACCAATACGTTAATCCGTTTACCTATACCCACTAAAAATGTGGCTGTCTTATCGTTGCCAACTTCGTTTATTAAAGGCGTTACCCAGTCTTTAAACGCAACCGATAAAGCAGGCTCATTTACCAGGTGAACATATTTTGTTAAAGATGTCGTATCTCCCGCCTCATTTTTGGCGTGCATTACTATTTTATAAACCCCTGTCGGCGAGTTGGTCAATGTATTCAACTTGAATATCGCAGGCTGTTTACCGTTTGTATTGATCGTAATATCAACTACCTTATTTTTAATGGCCCATGTACTTTCGTCGTCTTCGTCTCCGTATGCGTAATCCGGGAAATTCTTTTTAAAGGTGACTTTATTTAATAAAAATTGATCTGGCTTGCTAAAATACCTGGATTTAAATAATACCCCGGGCTGCTTAATAGCATAAACCGTAAATTGCATAGTTCCGCTTTGCGCTACATAATTCAAATTATTAATACTGGCTGTTATCGAATCGCGAAGGAATACATTTTGGACATATTGATTTGAAATTGAAATAGAAATATTACTCATATTTGCAGTAACCGTTGTACTGACAGATTGGGTTTCGCCATTATTGTCAGTTATATCGGCGGTTACCCAATACCTATAATTAAGATCTCCTAAACTAATACCGCCTGCGGGTATAGTCTTAAACTTAATTTTAAAATTTCCCTGGCTATCTGTTCTTATCGTATCTGCAGTAATAAGCTCGGTGGTGCGGTTGATGAGCCTTCTGTATTTCGAAAAGTCACGAAAATCTTTCAACGTAGCAGTACAAGTTACATGATAAGCCACCCGCGCAATTGAAAGACCAAAACCCGAATACGCCATCACCTTCCCTTTAATGGTAACCGAATCATTGGGTTTGAAACTCTCTTTTACCGGTAAAAATTCCGCCTCAAAACTGGGGCGTTTATATTCTTCAACCCTTATTACTTTATTACCATTGGCAGTACTTATAGTTATATATCCATTTAAAATATTTTGAGGTATGCTAAATGAACCGGCAAATGTGCCAAATTCATTGGTTTGAACTGACGTTGAACCGAGTGATTTTCTGTTATTATCCAAAATATTTACCGTCAGTGTTGTACCAGCTATTATCGTGCTTTTCCCATATTGCGTTTGTACCTGTAAGCCTTTATAATACAGAGTTTGACCCGGACGATAGATTTGCCTGTCGGTAAACAGTATTGTGTTATTTACAAAATTCACCGACGGGGGCCTGCTAAAGCTGCGTATTGAAGCCTTATACAAGGTGTCCGTTTTATTAGTTAATTTTATAGAGAAGGGATTCAAATTGCTTGCAATAAATTTAATAGAGCCATTCGAATCAGTAACACCATTTTTTGTTCCTTCCAGGGTGACTTGTATGCCAGGCAGCGGTGTACCGGTTTCCCGGTTCATTACCAATACTTCAAGTTGGTTATCAGTAGTTCTTCGTGTTATATATGACAAACGACATACCTCAAATGTAGTTAGCTGCATTAACGACGAATCATTAGAAAGAGCGTCCCGCACAACCAGCACATACCGACCAAACTTTAACGGTTCAATTTTAAAATCTGTACTATGGTTTTTGTGATCCATTGGATCGGGGAGTTGTAAAACCTCATCCTGTACAGGGGTTAAATTACCAAGATAGGCGAAAACAGAGTCGGAGGGATATATTATTTCACCACTATTATTGCGATAAAATGAGGATCGAATGCCTGTAAGCTGGCTAAACTGGGTTAATGATAATTTATAAATACATATCCGCGGGGTGGTAACATTCCGATAGTTTAATAAGCCCAATAGTGGCTTGCCGGGAATATTTATATTTTCAACTGCTGCTGAAAGAAGCTTCTTTTGAATATTTTTCAAATATCCTATTGCATTCCTGGCACCGAAGCTTTGCGGGAATGCCGAAATAGCTTTGTTAAAGTAATCAACAGCCAGTTTTAAGCTATCTATATCCTGGTAATATTTACCTAATAATACCTGCGCATCGGCACTGATCGGTTTTGACGCAAAGGCTTCAGCTATCCTTCGGACAGCACCAAGATATAAGTCATCTTTATTAATAAGAGTTGCATGCCGGTTTAAAAATTCAAGTCGCTGCAGGTCAACATTGGCTAATGCCTCTTCATTTGGTTTTTCCAGATGAAAAAGTGTAGCCTGCTGTAAATATTTGATACCCTGATAAAAGGTTGAACTGGTATCAGTAGTATTTATTATCAGGCCGGCAAATGCACGACTATCATCAAATAACCTGGGGTTATTAAGGATGAATGGCATTTTGGGTTTAATAAGTGCCGGTTCTTCATCTAAAAAATAGGTTAAAGCATTTTGCACTAACAAGTCATATAAAGTTGGGCGTAAATAGCGGGTAGTTCTGTCGCCATACAAAATGGCATCAAACTCGCCGGTCTGTGTTTCCTGTTCTTTTTTATAATCATTTAAAGACAGTATATATAATCGCGCTATTTCGTTATTAATGGTTTGCAGGTCCCATTTGGTAAAGTCGGGGGCGGGTTTTTCCTGGTGAGTGCGCTGGCTAAACTGCCACCGGTTTTGGCGGTAGTAGTTATTATAGGTTTCGGCCAGCAAACTTAATAAAACAGGTTTTACCGGATAAGCGCATTGCTCAATCTCCCTTTTTAAAATATTAACTTCATCAACAAAAGGCGTTTCGGCCACCTGTGATTGAAATCTTATCCGGTACATTATCGCTTTAATTTGTTGCGGGGCATTATTGTTTTGGTGAGCCAGCTGATAAAGCTTGTCTGTTTCCATTAATGCCGATTGGGGAAGCCTGATCCTGTTTAATGAATCGATACGGCGGCTTAATTCCTGGTAGTTTTGTGCAAATGCAACGTTACATAACAATAAAAGGATAAAAAAAGTCAATAACTTTTTAATTATACTTAGGGCGCATAGTAACTGCTTCATAATTGTAGTTTAGGTTATAGATGTAGAGCTTATTATAATTTCATAAAATTATTTAAGCCCCTAAATCCCCCCAGTTGGGGGACTTTGAAATTTCCAATTATAAATATAACATTTTAAAAAAGTAAAACCCCTGCATATGGGAGACTTTAACATTAAATGACAGATAAAAAGTCCTCCCTACCGGGAGGGTTATTCACTTTTATTGTTTTTTGCGTTCATGAAGCTCCACCGTTTAAGTGGGCTGGCTTACTACATTACCCTAATCTTCAAATAGCTTGGATGCTCTTTTGAGGTATATACTTTATGCGTGGCAGTCTTAAAGTCAGTTTCTTTAGCTTTCATAATATCCACAAAAGTTTGCGGGTTACGGTCAACCAATGGGAACATGGTGCTTTGTACCTGTATCATAATACGATGCCCTTTTTTAAAAGTATGCAGTATATCCTGCAGTTCCCAGTTAACCGGCATCACCTGGCCCGGCACAAAGGGCTCGGGTTTTGAAAAACTGTTACGGTATTTACCACGCAATGGCTCGCTGCGTACCATTTGCTGGTAACCGGCCATTTGTACACCCGTACCTGTAAATTTATTATTAGCAGCAGTATCCGGGTAAACATCCAGTACTTTTACTATCCAGTCGGCATCTGTGCCAGTGGTTGATACTTTTAAGTTAGCCCATATATTTCCTGCAATGGTAATATCTTTATCCAGCACATCACTTTGATAGCTTAGTACATCTTTACGGTCTTTTAAAAAGCGCTGGTCAGCAGTCATGTACTCGCGCTGCATATCCATGGTTTCATTTCTGTCGGCAACAAACGGCACCGGGTTGGCCGGGTCAGATACAAATTCATCAAAGGTATCTTTAGCTGATGTTGGCGCAATAAATGATAGTTTACCGCCGGGCAACAAATACAATTGTTTTTCTTCCGCTTCTTTTGGTGGCCACGTTTTATAGGTTTTCCATTGATTAACACCTGTTTCAAAAGTATTGACAGGCGCTACATCCATTTCGGTGCCTTTAAGGTAATGACTGAAAAACTTAAATTCAATATCATCGCGATAATGCGGGCCCTGCGCGCCGCCAAAATCCACATCGCCTAAGTGGTCGCCGGGGCCACGTGCCCAGCCGCCATGTACCCACGGGCCCATGGTAAAGTAAATCGGCGTTTTAGGGTTGTTTTTTACTAATGTTTTGTAAGTATTGATAGCCCCATATAAATCCTCGGCATCATACCAGCCACCGGTAACTAAAACGGCGGTTTTAATATCGTGCAGGTGTGTAAGCACATTACGGGCTTTCCAGTGTTCGTCATAATCCGGGTGATCCATCATTTCGTTCCATAGTCGGATGGTATCTTTATAATACTTATCGTTGGTGTTTTTCATTGATCCCATTTTCAGGAAAAAATCATAACCATCTTTAGTACCTGGATTAAAACGCCCGCCCCTGCGCTGGGTAGGCTTGTCATCCTGCCTGTTAGTGAAACCGGGATAGAAAGTAAAGTTAGCTACCAAAAAGAATGCACCATTGTGCCAACCGTCATCGCGCCAAAGATCAGCAATAGGTGCCTGCGGCGATGCGGCTACTAATGCAGGATGGCGGCTAAGCAACGCTGTTGTAGTATAAAAGCCGGGATATGAAATTCCCCATACTCCTACTTTACCATTATTATTGGGTACGTTTTTTAATAACCAGTCAATGGTATCATAGGTATCTGTGCCCTCGTCAATGTCTTTATTGGTTTTATGATCTTCCAACTCCGGTGTCATTTCTTCATATATGCCTTCGCTCATATATCTGCCACGCACATCCTGGTAAACAAAAATGTAACCATCCTTTACAAACTGTGGTGACGGCCCCATAGCCGCTTTATACTGATCGGGGCCATAAGGTGATACGCTGTAACAGGTACGATCCATCATAAACGGATATTTTTTAGACTGATCCTTTGGCACATATACCGATGTGAACAGCTTTTTACCATCACGCATAGGTATTTGATATTCGTATTTAGTATAATTTGCTTTTATGTAAGCTGCATCATCCGCATTTCCGCCCCTTTGGGCAAAAGCGCTTAAAATTGTAGTAACGGAAAAGACAAACAGGATCAGTTTTTTCATTTGCTGTAAATTTTATCATATTATGGGATACAAAATAAAGAAAAAAGGCAAGGTTTAGGCTGGTTTTAATAAATATTTATCAAATATTTGAGGCATTAATTATTATTCTATATCTTTCTTACCTACTAAACTATTGATCATGAAAAAAACTACTATTTTTTTATTGTCGCTGCTTTTGGCCTGCGGAACATTTGCACAACGCAACCGTGGCGGCAATACCGATACCTATGTTAAAGATCACTTCAACAAAAAAGAAGTGTATATTACTATGCGCGACGGTATTAAACTTTTTACGGCCATATACACGCCTAAGGACGCATCGCCACAAAAAACGTATCCGATACTGCTATCGCGTACCTGCTACGGCGTTTCGCCGTATGGCGAAGATTATAAAGCCGCGCTTGGCCCATCGGCTACTATAATGCATGAGGGTTATATTTTTGTTTACCAGGATGTACGCGGCCGCTGGAAAAGTGAAGGCACCTTCACTAACATGACTCCCGAACTGGATGATCATAAAACCAACAAGGATGTAGATGAAAGTACGGATACTTACGATACCATTGACTGGCTGGTTAAAAACATAGCCAACAATAATGGCCGCGTGGGGCAATACGGTACTTCATATCCCGGCTTTTACACAGCAGCCGGCATTTTATCAAACCACCCGGCTTTAAAAGCCTCATCGCCACAGGCACCCATATCTGATTTCTTTTTTGACGACTTTCATCATAACGGCTCATTTTTAGAAAGCTATATTTTCACCTTCCCGACTTTTGGCGTACAGAAAAAAGATACCACCAGCAAACCATGGTATAACGGCGCAGGCAATATAGTAAAAAGCACGCCGGACGGTTATCAGTTTTTATTGGACCAAGGCCCACTTACCAGCTTTAACAAATGGTACAAAGACAACTTTTTTTACCAGGAAACTTTAAACCATCCGAGCTATGATGAGTTTTGGCAGGCACGTGCATTACCCAAACATTATAAAAAAGTTATGCCTGCCGTAATGCTGGTTGGCGGCTGGTTTGATGCCGAAGATTTAACCGGCCCGCTGGCTATTCACCGCGCTATTGCAAAATCAGACCCATCGGCGTATAATACCATAGTAATGGGCCCGTTAGCGCATGGTGCCTGGGGGCGCGAAGCACCCGGCGGCCATGCCATGCACTCAAATATTTATTTTGGCGATAGCCTT
>DASWOZ010000270.1:0-1866 GCA_036398535.1 Mucilaginibacter sp.
ATCCAGGCAATTGGCGATGCTATCATTATGGCAACAAGCACCAGCTTTACAAAGTCGGCTGTCAATAAGGCAGCTATATTCCCGGTAGATGCGCCAAGCACTTTGCGGATACCTATTTCTTTGTTGCGTTGTTTAGCAGTATAAGATGACAAGCCAAGCAGCCCCATACAGGCCAACGCAATAGCAATAGCAGAAAAAATGTTCAGCACCCTGCCCAGGCGAAGGTCAGAATTATAGAGTTGGTTAAAATCATCATCCATAAACTTATATTCAAATGGCTTATAAGGCACAAGCGTTTTCCATTTAGCTTCCAGGAAAGAAATAATTTCAGGAATATTGTTTCCTTTAAGTTTTAGCAATAAATAGCGCTCGCCAAGATCAGGAAACAAAACCAAAGGTTTAATAGCATGGTGAAGGGATTCAAAATTAAAATCTTTCACTACTGCCTTTACATAACCGGGCCCATCCAGGAACATTTTTTGGCCTATGGCTTGTTGCGGTGTCCAGCCCAATTGCTTGGCCGCCGATTCATTTAAAATAAAATGGAAGGTGTTTTTCCTATAACCCGTATCTGCCACATCTTTGATGTCCTGTTGCGTAATATCGGCTCCTGCTATAATATTAAGGCCTGTTGTTTTAACAAAATCCTCATCAACAGGGTCTGCTGTAACCGCTATTTGTTCGCTTTCGGGCATAATGGCCGAGCGCATACTATAACCGCCGCCTATATTTACAGGTGTGCTTCCGCAGCCCGAAACACTCACAATGTTATTGTTTGATTTAAGCTCCTGCTTGATCATTTGTATCTTGGCGCCCATTTTGCTATCCATAGGCAATATCAGTACCCTTTCCCGTTTGTAACCAAGATCTTTATTCTGTATATAATGAAGCTGCCTTTGTAAAATAAATGTGGATACGATCAGTAAAACAGATATGGCAAATTGAAACACAATAAGCGATTTACGTAACCACTGACTGGAGCCTGTGCTTTTAAACGAGCCTTTCAGCACTTTAATCGGTTGGAAATTAGAAAGGATCAAAGCAGGATAGCTTCCGGCTAAAAGACTAACGAGTATAATGACCCCTAACGCGCCGCCAATAATCGGAAACGAAATGAATGAAGTTACCTGCAACTCCTTTTCTGTTAGCTGGTTAAACGCCGGTAAAAGTAATGCCGCCGCTATTAAGCTGATGATTACCGCTATAGTACATAACAAGGCAGACTCGCCGATAAACTGCCAGAAAAGCTGTGTTTTTTCTGCACCTATTACTTTACGCACACCAACTTCTTTAGCCCTTTCTAAAGAGCGCGCCGTATTCAGATTTACATAGGTGAAACAGGCAATAAGCAGTATTAATACAGAAACTGCTTCCAGTATATAAATATATTTGATATTGTTGGTAGGTTCAAAACCGTCAAATTCTGAATGTAAATGAATGTTTTTAAACGGTTCGAGGTAAAAATTAACAGTCGCTCCCTGGCCGGCCATTTCTTTTTTCATGAACGGGCCAATTTTTGACTGGAGCGTGCTAATGGCATTTTTATCCTTCAATAAAAAATAGGTGGTATAATTGGCTTCCCAATAAGTGTTTTCTTTACCGGAAAGGCTCAAAGATGACCACGAGGCCAGGAAGTCAAATTTTATTTGGGAATTGGACGGGCAATCGGGTATTACACCGGTTACCAGGTATAATTGGTTATCCGTCCCAACGCGGATGGCCTTACCTACCGGGTCGGTATTGCCAAAGTATCGCTTTGCGCTTGATTGCGTAATTACTACCCGGTTGGGCGCTTTAAGTGCGCTTGCAGTGTCTCCCTCTGTCAGCTTAAAGGAGAAGACCCGGAAGAACGACGGGTCGGCATAC
>DASWOZ010000271.1:0-3561 GCA_036398535.1 Mucilaginibacter sp.
GAAAGTAATATCTCAAAAGGCTTCATATTTTCCTGGCGGGTTGGCACCTTATCCAGGTTGATAATCATACCATGCTCGCCCTTGGCCGACATTTCGGAATTTGAACAGATGATGCCTGCCGCCCCCATATCCTGCATGCCCACAACAGCACCGGTTTTTATCACCTCTAATGAAGCTTCTAACAACAATTTTTCCTGAAAGGGATCACCTACCTGTACAGCAGGCAGATCATTTACCGAATCTTCTGTAATATCTTTTGATGCGAAGGCCGCGCCATGAATCCCATCTTTACCGGTGGCCGACCCAACAATGTAAACAGGATTACCAACACCATAAGAGGTGGCCGACACGGTTTCGCCTGCCTTAACAATCCCGGCAGACATGGCATTAACCAATGGATTAACATTGTAACATTCATCAAAAAATAATTCGCCGCCAACGGTAGCTATACCAAATGCATTACCATAATGACTAATGCCTTTTACCACACCTTTAATTAACCATTTGGTACGGTCAAGGTTTGGATCGCCAAAACGTAAAGAGTTTAATTGTGCAATTGGCCTTGCACCCATAGTAAATATATCGCGGTTAATACCACCCACTCCGGTTGCTGCTCCCTGGTAAGGTTCAAGCGCTGATGGATGGTTATGTGATTCAATTTTAAAGGCACAGCCAATGCCATCACCCAAATCAACCAGACCCGCGTTTTCTTCGCCTGCTTTCGCCAGCATACGCGAACTATCTCTGGGCAAAGTTTTTAGCCAGGTAATTGAATTTTTATAAGAACAATGTTCGCTCCACATCACCGAAAAAATAGACAGTTCGGTAAAATTAGGTACTCGTCCTAATATTTCTTTTATACGTTCAAATTCTTCGGGTAGTAAACCTAAATCTTTAGCGGTTTGAATGGTTGTTAATTCCTGTTGCTCCAATTTTTGTAGTTTTTGAGTGGATGCCCAAAATTAGGAAAAAGAGCCGAAAGCAGAAAGGTAAAAACAGATGTTATAAGAACAGATACTTATATATAATAAAAAAGGTGAAAAGAATTAACTTTTCACCTTATACTTATTTTACACTGCTATTTATTGGTTTAACACAAAATTAAGCGGCAACGTATATTTTACGCGCACTGGCTGTCCGTTTTGCATCCCTGGTTTCCATGGTGGTGCCAGTTTCAATACGCGCATTGCTTCTTCATCCATACCATACCCTGCGCCCTTTTCTACAACAAGTGACGATAAGTGCCCGTTCTTTTCTATAATAAAGCTGACCCAAACTTTACCACTCACATCCTTATCCATAGCCTCACTGGGATAGCGCAAATTCTTTTGTAAAAATTTGGCCCAGGCCGCGGCGCCCCCATAAGGTTCGGGCATTACATCAACACCCGCCGTTGTATGTACTATGTTATCCTCTTCTGCTTTTGTATTTATAGTAGTACTATTGCCTTTACCCTCATCAACACCCGCAGCCGTACTTATGCCTGCTACATCAATATCAGCAGGGCCAACCTCGCCTTTTATATCCACTGTTTTAGGCGGATCTTCTTTTACCGGGGCATTGGTTACAACCGGAACAAGAAACTTCGTTGTGTTAACTATCGCCTTCGGTGCCGAAGCTTTTGCCTGGTGAATTTCCTCTTTTGGAGGGGTGACCGGAGGGGCTACATATTTATTTAATTCAACTATAGTATTTTTAACTAATTCAACAGGTTTTGCCTTCGTGACAATACTTAGCGTTAGCACAAGGCCAGTAACGCCAATAAAAGTAATTCCCATGGCTTTGTTAATATTTTCGGCATAATGCTGCCTTAAATAATAAGCGCCATATTCTTTGTTGCGTTTAGCAAATACAAGCTCGAGCCACTCTGACTTGCACAAATCAAATTTTGAAATTAGCATAGCGATTGAAATTAAATTTTATATAAAGACGCTTTAATAATATAAAATGTTATTTAAAAAATCAAAATCTATGCAGTTGTTACAAATATTAAACGGTATGAAAATATATTAAAATAAAATTAACTTTTGTTACTGCTACTTATAAATAGCGGGGCGTTATAAATCAAAAAAAGCCGCCTTTTTACAAGCGGCTTTTGCATTGATTTATGATTTATATATTAAAAGGCATATACCGCGGCTAACACAAATTGCGAAGCCGATTTTGTTAGAGTGCTGTTACTATCTAAAAACATCTCTTTTAATCCGTTATCCAGTCTTATTTCAGGTATTAAAGTCAGTGGGCCAGATTTAATATTTGCAGTAAGCGTTAATGCCGTTACCGAACTACCTGCAACAGGACCCAAAGAAGCATAGGTACCTGTTTTAGTTTTGAAATACTCGCCCCTTAAACCTAAGGTTACTATTGATGAAACAGCTATTTGCGGATATAATGCCACACCCGAAAAACCACCCGTACCGGCGCCATTTGATGCAGCATAATCAGCAGCGTTTAAACCTAATTTAAAGGCATCAGTAATTTGATAGGCCGTTGTCAAATCAACTTCAGTTCCTGATGTTGGTGTGCTGTTGTTGCTGGCAATCAAATTGATATAAGCCGTCCAGCCTTTAGCCGGGGCAAGCATTAACTGCGCGCCAAATGTGCCTATCTTATGTACTGCTTGGTAAACATTCCACTGATCATTAAAAACACCTGCCATTAAACTTGCTTTGTCCGAGAAGGCATAAGTTGCTTTAAAACCGGCATTCTGGAACGGGCCATTGGTGAAAAGATATGAAGTTGAATAGTTAAAGTTTCCTGTAGGACTAATCACCTCATAACCCAAAAAGGTAGCCATATAACCACCTGTCAGGTTAAACTTATCCGTCACATCATATGATACATATAAGTTTTGGATATGATAATTAGTGTTGGCAGTTGGCAACGATTGGTCACTACGCGGGCCGAAGGATACTTCGCCAACAAATGAGGCCTTTCCTACTTTTTTCTTTAACGCCAAATCAACCATACCAATAGAAAATGAATTATGATCACTTGCAAAACTGGTAGGAATATTAGCTTTTTGACCCGAAAAATCATACTTATAGTAGGCATCTACCGAACCGGATATACTTAATGGCGGGTCTGCCGTTTTACCGGTATCTGCAGCCATACTTGTTGCATGTGCCTTAGCTACAAATGCGGTTACAGTTATTAGGGCTAATAGTAATATTTTTTTCATGATAAGGTATTGATTGGTAATTGGTTAAGCATTTAGGTACAGGTAAGTTTTAGTGCATAGGAAACCCACTCTGAATTAGACAGGCTAATTCAGCAAAGTATTTCTTGAAATTTATAAGCTAAACCCCCTTGCGCGGTTGGTATTATGTGGATGTTAATTAAACAAATTAATCACCAACCACACAAGGGATATAGAGTGTAATAGCTAAGCTGTAACTTTTACATTTTTATCAAAAAGACCGCTTAAACTAATATCTTCATCTTGCGGAGGATAGGCTTCAATGCCGTGATCAAAAATATCCAGACCGCCAATACCTAATTCGCCATGTTCTTCAACACGTAATCTCCAGGGATTAGGTAATTTGTTAATGATAGTCATCA
>DASWOZ010000272.1:0-5393 GCA_036398535.1 Mucilaginibacter sp.
ATTGCATAATGAGTAGTCATATACATTTAATAATTGCCAACGACAATTCGAATCTACCGGCAATTATTCGTGACTTGAAAAGCTATACGGCAAAACGTATAATAGAAATGATTATCAACAATCCGCAGGAAAGTCGTAAAGAATGGCTATTGCATTCATTTAAATATTTTGCCAAATACAATAAACAAAATAGCGAATACCAGTTTTGGCAAAAGACAACTCATCCAATAGAGTTATTTACCCCTGCAGTATTTGATCAGAAAGTGGATTACATTCATCGTAATCCGGTTGAAGCTATGCAAGTAAATGATGAAGGCAGTTTTGTTTATAGCAGTGCAAATCCTGATTCACCATTTAAGGTAGATGAAAGTTAAAATAAAACGCACTCGCCCGGCTCTTGCCGGGTGAGTAATATTGGGCGGCCTCTGGCCGAAAAGAATAAGACGTTCGGCCAGAGGCCTAATAATATAGGTCACTCGGCAAGAGCCGAGCGACTGCGGTGATAATAATATTGTTAAAATCTATGACTATTATAATAATTTATAAATTTTAACTATTTAATATTTTCTCCCAGATTTTCACCGCCTCAACCGCTTCTTTTACATCATGCACACGTAAAATATCGGCGCCTTTTGTCAACGCGATAGTATTTAAAACCGTAGTGCCATTTAATGCTTCGGCTGCGGTAGTGCCTAATAAGCCATAGATCATTTTTTTGCGCGATACCCCGGCAAGGACAGGTAATTGCAAGTTGTTAAATTCCTGTAGCCGGTTCATTAGTGCGTAACCGTGTTCGGGCTTTTTGGCAAAACCAAAACCGGGATCGATGATGACATCAACCACGCCCAGTTTTTTTAACTGGCTATAGCGCTCCACAAAATAATCATATACTTCACTAAATACATCTTCATAACTGGCCAGCGAGTTCATGTTTTGCGGCGTGCCTTTCATGTGCATTAAAATGTAAGGTACTTGTAATTTGGCAACGGTGGCAAACATATCCGCATCTAATTGCCCGCCCGAAATATCATTAATTAGGTGTGCGCCCGCTTTAATAGCTGCCTCTGCAACTACCGAGCGAAAAGTATCTATCGATAATACCGCATCCGGAAAGTTTTTGGCAATGGCTTCTACCGCAGGCAGCAACCGGTCCGTTTCTTCCTGAACCGAAATATCATCCGCCCCGGGGCGGGAGGAATAGGCGCCAAGATCTAAAAAGGTGGCGCCATTATTCAGCATTTTTTCGGCTTGTTGCATGGCTTCTTCAACCAATGGTTTACGGCTGCCTTCATAAAATGAATCGGGGGTAAGATTAATGATCCCCATTACTTTTGGGCTGTTGAGCGCTATCAACTTACCGCCTGCATTTAGCGTTGCCTTTTTCTGAAAAAATGTATCTTTAGCCATTGTTTATGCTTTCAGCATTTAAACAAATATCGCACAAAAATTGAATTCGACCATTTTGAACAATACATCAGCAGAATACACCGCCGTTATTAATGTTTGCAAGGGCCTTTTCATGAAAAAGACTCATGACTATGGCACAGCCTGGCGCATATTGCGCCCGGCATCTATCACCGACCAGATTTTTATTAAGGCACAGCGCATACGTACACTGGAAGAAAAGAAAATATCCAAAGTAGGTGAAGATATTACCGGCGAATATATTGGTATTGTAAACTATTGCGTTATTGCCATGATGCAATTGGAATGCCCGGCAGGTACGCCCGTTGAGTTAGCGCCCGAACATGTGAGCAAGCTATTTGACGAAAAGGTGAATGAAACCAAAGAGCTGATGTTTGCCAAAAATCATGATTATGGCGAGGCCTGGCGCGATATGCGCATCAGCTCATTAACCGACCTGATATTGATGAAAATATTACGCGTAAAACAAATAGAAGATAACCAGGGACAAACACTGGCATCAGAAGGTATAAAAGCCAACTACCAGGATATGCTGAACTATGCGGTTTTCGCGCTCATAAAATTAGAGGTAAAATGAAAAACGGTTTAGTTTGGTTTTGCAGGATCGCGGTAGGGCTGTTGTTCATTTTTTCGGGCCTCATTAAGATCAATGATCCGCTGGGGTTTTCTTACAAACTGGAAGAGTACTTTGAGGTTTTTCATACTACGTTCTTAAATAGCCTGGCATTGAGCATCGCCATTTTATTATGTTCGCTGGAGATCATTCTTGGTTTCGCCTTACTAATTGGTGTGCGGGCTAAACAAGTAGCCTGGGGCTTATTGCTGCTGATCATCTTTTTCGCATTCCTAACGTTTTATTCGGCCTTTTTCAAGGTGGTACAAACGTGCGGTTGCTTTGGCGATGCTATACCGTTAACGCCATGGCAATCGTTCAGTAAAGATCTTGTATTGTTGTTGCTGATCGTGGTGTTATTTATCAACAAAGAAAACATCCGCCCGCTGTTTAAAGCTAAAGTTGGCGATCAGTTGTTAATCGGTTCTGTCATCGTTGCCATTAGCTTAGGATTATATACCTATAACTTTTTACCGGTAATTGATTTTTTGCCGTATAAAACAGGTGCAAATTTATTAGACGAAATGAAGACGCCTCCGGGATCAAAGCCTGATGAGTTTGAACTAACCTATAATCTTAAAAATAAGAAAACAGGCGCTACGCAAACCATGACAGATAAGGAGTACCTGAAAACAAACATATGGAAAGATACCAATTGGGAAATAGTAGGTAACCCGGAAAGCCGCTTAGTTAAAAAAGGATTCACTCCAAAAATCGTAGACCTGACTATACAGGATAGCCAGGGCAATAATTATACCCAGGAGCTATTGGGCAACCCGTTTTATAACCTGGTAATTGTAGCTTATAACTTAGATAAAACAAATGATGAAGCCATTAACCGCATTAACGCGCTGGCGGTTAATTTGATACAGAATTATAATATGCGTACCATATTGCTTACTTCTAATTCGGCAAAAGATGCGCAGGCATTTAGCAAGCAGCATCATTTGGTTAGCGAGATTTTTTATGCCGATGGTGTGCCGTTAAAAACCATTGTGCGGGCAAACCCGGGTATCTTGTTATTAAAAAACGGCGTGGTTATTAATAAATGGCATTACCATTCGCTGCCAAAATATGATGACCTTGTAAAAGATTATTTACAGCACCAATAATATGAAGCTATTTTTTATCGGTTTTATGGGCTGTGGTAAAACCACCTGGAGCCACAAGCTGGCAACACATTTAGGCTATGAGTTTATTGATCTTGACCAGGTGCTGGAAGCCCAGGCGGGTATGAGCATAGCCGAATATTTTTCCAGCTTTGGCGAGGATGCTTTCCGTAAACTGGAATCATCCGTATTAAAAGATATGGCTTATCCCGAAAACGCGGTTATATCAACAGGTGGCGGGCTGCCTTGTTTTTTTGACCATATGCAATGGATGAATGCCAATGGGAAAACATTATATATTAAATTATCGCCTAAAACATTAGCTGACAGGTTAGCGCAGGGAAAAGCCAAGCGCCCCCTGCTACAGGATAAGCAGGGCGATGAGCTAATTGCTTTTATTACTGCTAAACTGGCCGAGCGCGAAGGCTTTTATGAGCAGGCTACCCATATCATTGATGGTATAAACTTAACCGTAGAAAAGTTAGAGGATACACTTTTATAATAAGCGCTACCCTTTGCCGCCTAAATAACTTGTTGATATTAAGGCAAATGTTAACAAATAAATCATCTTGTATTCATGTTTATATGCTGTATTAAGCTTTATCTTTAGTAAACCATAGTTAAGGTTTGTATTAGATAACTTAAAACAGCTTTTATGACATGGAGAAAATTTAGCGGTGAGATTATCCAACTCCCCATTATTGAAGAAGTAGAACGAGCCATCGAACGCGAAAGCCTGCTTGGTAATAAACTAAAAGTGTGTATCGGTACCGATTCGCAGGTTAAGGGTGCTGTCACTGATTTTGCCACAGTTATTGTGTTTCTGCGCGAGCAACGCGGCGGCTTTATGTTTATTCATCAGGAGCGTACTACGCAAAAAATGAGTATTAAGGAGCGTATGTTAAGCGAAGTGCAAAAATCAATTGATATTGCCTACAAGCTTTGCGACCTGCTTGATTTGTATGATGTGGATCTGGAAGTGCATGCGGACATTAATACTAACCCAATGTTTAAATCAAACCAGGCCTTACATGAGGCTATGGGGTACATTTTGAGCATGGGTTTTGTATTTAAAGCAAAACCCGAAGCCTTTGCAAGCTCTTATTGTGCAAATAAGATGGTGCAATAACTGCCTTTCTAAGTATCATTAAGAAACGAAGCAATAACATGCGGTGGTGGGACGTTAACTACTTACCAACCATCCATAATGCCTGCGACATAAGATAACCAGTTTTCCTTTGGAATGGATTTATCGATATAAAAATCCGGCGCTATCCCTTTATTGTCGATGGTATTATCTGGTATCCGTAAACTTTTGGAAGTACAGTACCACAGCGTGAATTGCTTATCGGGGGATGTTATACTGTACATATTGGATATATCTAACTCACCCATCGTGGTCGTGCCGAATAACTTAACCTTTTTACTTTGTTTGGCTGCCAGCAGGAATTGTTCTGCCGTACTCCCGTTATTGCCATTAATTACTATACCCACATTTTGTGGAAGCGGATGTTTAACATCATAGGTGGTCATATAAACATCATCGAATAGTTTAACAAACTTCCCGGGATTAGCATTTAGCTTTTCAAGGTATTGGGTATAACGGGCTTTTTCTGCTTCACCCAGGTTGCTCTGTTGTAGCCGATCTTCCCATATTTTGTTGTTATGGGGAGTAGACAGGTATTCAACAGACACATTTCTTATTGGATTGGTGTACAGAATGGGCAGGATCTCCCAGAAACTCTGGTCAGTACCCCCACCGTTATTCCTGATATCAATGATCAGGTTCTTTTTACTCAGGATTTTGCTACTGTTTGCATGAATGATGCTATCAATTTCTCTTGTATGGTTTGAGTCAAAAGTAGGAATACGCAAGTAGGCGGTATTGGAATCATAATCCTGAATGTAGGTACTGTATTGAGAAACAGGATTATTCACTATGTTTTTTACCGCAGGTTTTTTATCCGGCAGTGAGCTGTTTTTTACAGATTGCACTTGGTTTACGCTAAAACCAAAGTGACCTACCCTGAAGAATTTGGCCCATTGCCGCATGGCAAGCACACACGAATCGGGGTTTGTTATGTTTTTAACTTTTTTTTGAAAAGCCCTGTTGTGAATCTGATATGCTTCATCGCCTTTCTGATTAAGAATATATTGGAAACCGGCATCATTTTCTTCAAATGCCTTTGTTGCCCATTTAAAAGCTAAAGAACAGTTACATTCCTGCGCAAACAACGTGTTGCCGG
>DASWOZ010000273.1:0-12895 GCA_036398535.1 Mucilaginibacter sp.
ATAGAGACGAACCCTCGAGAATTAGATGGCGGACTTCGGGTTCTGGTGTTACGCCGAATGGCTTGAACTTCAGGTCACCCAGACTGTTGAGCTGTCAGATAGTGCGCTTGTGAACCCTTGCTGTGACGACGCACCAACGAGCACCATGTGTATTTGAAAAAATTAAATCAGAAATAAAATAACCGCCATGCAAAAAACCGAATGGTTTAAAAGAAGTTTTCCTGCAATTGAAGACAACGGAATTTTACCTTCAATTATCGAACGTTTAGCGGGTACACCAGCCCGTGTGGAGGAAATAACCAATCAATTACAACCTGCTTTATTAACATTGAAGGTAAACGATAAATGGACAATTAAAGAGGAAACAGGGCATCTTTCGGATATGGAGCCGCTATGGTTAGGCAGGCTGGATGACTTGATAAACGGTTTGCCCGAATTAAGGATTGCGGATCTGACTAATCAAAAAACACATACCGCAAACCATGATGCAACAGCGTTGAAAGTATTGCAACAACAATTTAGAGAACAAAGGCAACTATTTGTAGTAAAATTGATGAGTTTAACGGATGAGCAGCTACTAAATTCCTCTTTGCATCCGCGCCTTAAAACACCGATGCGGATTATTGATCTGGCCTATTTTGTTGCCGAGCATGACGATCATCATTTGGCGAACATTCGGGAGATGATGAGATATAAGATTAATTAAGTCAACTCGCCATATTATACCATCTCATAAATCTATATTCGCAGAAAATTAATTTATGAGATTATCAGGTATATTACTGCTTATTGCTTTTTCATTTTCGGTTCAGGCTAAAAACAGCCATTCAAGGTATAACTCAACGGATACGTTGACTTTTGACAGCCTTGTTCATAAAAATGTGTTTAAGCTAAATAATGGGAATTTTGAAGGAGCAGGTTGGAATTTGCTACAAGAAGAGATTAAAAAAGCGCAATTTGTTTTAGTTGGTGAGCAGCATGGCGAAGCCGAAATTCCGATGTTTACCGGCAAAGTAGCGGATGTGCTTAAACCCAAAGCTTTGGTTGTAGAAATTGATCCCTACACCGCAATCGAACTTAAAAAGGCAAGTACAAGCCCGGCGCTTTATAACGCTGTTTTAAAGCAAAATCCTTATGCTTTTGCTTTTTATAGCTGGCAGTCTGAAATGGACCTGATTACTAAGCTACAGCTAAATCATATCGACATTTGGGGTTTAAATGAGGTAAATTTCCTTTCCATGGGCACCTTCTTTAATACACTTGCCGCTAATGCTAAATCACCGGCTAATAAAAAAGCAGCCTCGCAACTGGCAAAGCAATACATTAAAAACGACCAGCCATTGTATAAGAGTGGTGATTTTGGGAAGTTGAGTGCCTACAGTATGAAAATAACTACAGTCGACTCACTCATTTTTAAATTTAAAAATGAAAGCGAGTTGTGTAAAAAAATGCTGGCAGATTTAAAGTTAAGCGTTCCGATTTTTGCGAACACCAGCTATCAGCAGCGTGTAAACCTGATGAAAAAGAATTTGCTGAACTATGTTTATGCTGATATAACAAAAGATGGTATAAACATGCCTAAGCTGCTGTTTAAGTTTGGTGCTAACCATGTAACCCGTACAAATGACCTTACCCATAATTTTGAGGCAGGTAACCTGGCTGATAATTTGGCAGACGCTGCTAATAAAAAGGCATTACATATATTAATTTTTGGCAAAGCCGGGACATATAATGCCATGAGCGTAGCTGATAATAGTAAGGCTATTCAGCCTTATAATGTTTTGGAAGATAAAGATCTGCAAATGTTTAACCAATTTACCAATCCGTTAAAAGATGACGAATGGGTTATGTATGATCTAAGACCCCTGCGCAGAGCAATTATACAGGGTAAGTACCATGTGAGTAATGCCGATTTTAAAGCATTTGTTATGGGTTATGATTTATTGGTAAGCTTTGCAAAAGTAAGCGGCAGCAGATTTATAGAATAATTTTACTTCTGTATTTATTAATAATCTAAAAATGAACGGGCAACTGTTCATTTTTTTATTTTTGAAATATTTTCAGCCCTCAATCGTCTATACTAACAACAAAAAGGATTAACGTCAATTAGTAACAATGGAAAAGAAACCCGGTATCATCAGTTTATTGAAGCCTTATCGGGGTTTGGTTTTATTGTTGCTGATCTTTACACTTTTTGGTAATGCCATCAACTTGTGGTTGCCAAAGCTTATCTCTAAAAGTATTGATGCTTTTACCAGGCACCAGTTTGCTTTTAAACCTATTATTATTGAATTTACCATCGCAGTAGGAAGCATATTTATATTTACCTACCTGCAAAGCGTTATCCAGACTTATGCTTCAGAACGGGTAGCGAGAGACTTGCGTACCAGGTTGTCTAACCAAATATCCAAACAAAGCTATTCGTTTATTGACAAGGTTAGCCCCTCAAAACTATTAACCAATTTAACGGCCGATGTAGATTCTATTAAGCTGTTTATTTCACAGGCCATTGTTTCTATCGTATCGTCTTTATTCATCATTATCGGTGCAAGCATATTGCTCATTACCATTAACTGGAAACTGGCTTTATGTGTAATAGCCATTATTCCTATTATCGGTATTACCTTCTTTATGGTATTGCGCAAGGTAAGGGCATTATTTATTCAAAGCCGTGCGGTAATTGACTGGTTAAACAAAGTAATTAACGAAAGTATTTTAGGTGCGGCATTAATTCGTGTGGTTAATTCGCAACAACCGGAGTATAATAAGTTTTTAGAGGCGAATACTAAAGCAAGGGATTTTGGCCTTTCTATACTAAAATTATTTGCAGGCCTTATCCCCGTCATCACCTTTACAGCCAACATGGCGGCGTTGAGTATTTTGGCGCTGGGTGGGCATTTTGTAATAACAGGCAGCATGAGCCTGGGTGATTTTGCTGCATTTAACAGTTATTTAGCTATGTTGATATTTCCGATACTGGTTATCGGGTTTATGAGTAATGTAATAGCGCAGGCAACCGCGTCTTACGAGCGTATAAGCGCCATTATAGATACGCCTGAGCTACCGGAAGCAGGAACGATCACCGCTAAATTGCGTGGCGAAATTGAGTTGCAGGATGTAAACGTGCAATATGGGCAGATACCTGTTTTAAAACACATTTCATTTAAAATAGAAGCAGGTTCAAAAATAGCGGTGATAGGCCCTACGGCTGCAGGGAAAACCCAGTTGCTTTATTTATTAACCGGTTTAATAAAAGCAGACACGGGTACGATACACTTTGATGGGCAGCCTATTGATAGCTATAAAAGCGAGGCATTTCACAATCAGGTTGGTTTTGTTTTTCAGGATAGCATCATTTTTAATATGAGTATCCGCGAAAATATCGCGTTTAGTGATACGGTAACAGATGAATCGCTGGAAAAGGCTATTGATACTTCAGAACTAAGAGAATTTATAACCAGTTTGCCTGACGGATTAAACACCATAGTTTCTGAACGGGGATCAAGTCTTTCGGGTGGGCAAAAGCAGCGTATCATGCTGGCGCGCGCACTGGCCGTAAATCCAAAAGTATTATTGCTGGATGATTTTACCTCGCGGGTAGATAACAATACAGAAAAGAAAATACTGGAAAACATACAGCAGAATTATCCGGGCTTAACGCTGCTATCCGTAACGCAAAAAATTGCTGCGGTTGAGCATTACGACCAAATTATCCTGATGATGCAGGGCGAAATTATCGCCGCAGGCAAACATGAAGAACTGATGCGCACCAGTCCCGAATATATACAACTGTTCAACTCACAACAAAGTACCAGTAATTATGAATTACAATCTTAATAAGCTTGCTGAACAAGAACAGAAGAAATCAACTTTCTCTGCGCTTAAAAGCCTGTTACAGCTTATTGAACATGAGCGTGGTAACCTGTTGCTGGTATTGTTGGCTATTTTACTTAATTCAAGCCTTAATTTACTGGGGCCATATTTAATAGGGCATACTATTGATACCTATGTAGTACATAAAAACTATCATGGTGTACTGGTTTTTTCGGGGATATTATTATCTATGTATTTGGTGGCGCTGTTTACCAGCTATACCCAAACCACACTAATGGGCGGGGTTGCACAACGTATGTTATTTACCCTGCGTAATGCCATATTTAATAAATTGCAGGTGTTGCCGGTTGCGTTTTTTAATGAAAATAAGGCAGGTGATTTGATATCAAGGGTAAATAACGATACTGATAAGATCAATACGTTTTTCTCTCAATCACTAATTCAGTTTATTGGCAGCATTGCTACTATGATAGGGGCCGGTGTCTTTTTGCTGTCAATCAATTTAAAATTGGGTGCGGCTACATTAGTTCCGGGCGTATTTATTTTGCTTTTCACACAGATCGTATCTCCCTGGGTAAAGAAAAAGAATGCGGTCAACCTGGCCAGTACAGGCGGCATGAGTGCCGAAATACAGGAAAGCCTGAACAATTTTAAAGTAATTGTAGCTTTTGACCGCCGGGATTATTTCAGAAAACGTTTCGGCGAAGCCAATCAAAAAAACTATGCTACAGCCATAGGGGCAGGGTTAGCCAACAATATTTTCCTGCCGGTTTATAGTTTGTTTTCAAGTTTGGCGCAGTTAACAGTTTTGTCATACGGCATATACTTAATATCCACCGGCGAGTTTTCTATTGGTTTATTGGTAAGTTACCTGGCTTATGCGGTTAACTTTTATAACCCGTTAAGGCAATTAGCATCGCTATGGACAAGTTTCCAGGTGGCAATGGCAGGCTGGGACAGGATAGCACAGATCTTATCATTAGATACCGACCTGGTTACTATTGAAAATGGCGCAATAGCAGAAAATTCAACGGCTTTAATAGAATTTAAAAATGTACACTTCAGCTACCAAAATAGCAAGGAGATACTGCACAACGTGAGCCTGCAACTGGAACGGGGTAAAACCTATGCTTTTGTAGGCCCTACAGGTGGTGGTAAAACAACTACAGCATCACTAATTGCGCGTTTGTATGACCCAACCATAGGCACCGTGTTTTTAGATGGTAAGGATATTCGTACCTATCAGCCTGAAGAGCGCAGTCAAAAAATAGGCTTCATTTTACAGGAACCTTTTTTATTTACGGGTACGGTAAAAGAGAGTATATTGTATGGCAACGCGCATTATAAAGATTATACTAATAACCAATTAGAGCAGGTAATTAACGAAGCCAATTTGCAAAGCCTGTTGAATATTTTTGAAAATGGTTTAGAAACAAAAGTCACCTCGGGTGGAGATAGTATTAGTTTAGGACAAAAGCAATTGATAGCCTTTATGCGCGCGGTACTGCGTGACCCGGAAGTGATGATCCTGGATGAAGCCACAGCCAATATTGATACCGTGACTGAACAATTATTAGAAAATATATTAAACAAGCTGCCAAAAACTACTACCCGGATAATTATCGCCCATCGTTTAAATACTATTGAAAATGCTGACGTGATTTACTTTGTAAATGCTGGTGAAGTTATACGTGCAGGTTCATTTAAAGACGCGGTAGATAAATTGTTAAAGGGTAAACGGGTAAGTTAACAGGGCCAACAAATTAGACAGCAGTTTGTTATTTGGCCAAAGCCTTTGTATGTTTATATTAATAATAAATTATTAAAAGCATCAACTATGAAAACTACCATCTTTGCAAAATTAGCTTTATTAATTGCTGTATTAAGTTTTTCTTTTTTCTGCTTCGACGCAAGCGCGCAGGAGTATGTTTCGCCAACCAAGCCGCCGCTTACCGGCAGATCGCCGGGTGTAAAAGTGAAGTTAATAAGTGCCAATGGCCCAACAAAAACCTATTGCATCATCTTTGCCAATGGCGATGAAGTATTATCCGGATTAAAAGAATTTGCCGTAAAATATCATGTTACCAGCGCTCATTTTACTGCAATTGGCGATGCGAGATCAGCAAGATTTGGCTGGTATGATAAAGACAAAAAGATGTTCAGGGTTAATGCGATCAACAAATTTGCAGAGATAACTTCACTTATGGGTGATATTTCTGTTTATAATGGTAACCCGGTTGTTCACGCGCATATCAACCTGGCTACAGAAGATGGTATAGTACATGGCGGCCACTTGCTGGAAGCCATTATATCCCCAACGTTACAGTTAATAATGACCGTTGAACCTGAGGCTATGTATAAGAAATTAGATCAGGAATCAGGAATATTGATCATTGATCCTGCATTGAAAAAATAGGGCCAATTGATTTACCGCACTTGATATTAGCTGAATTTGATCGTACTGTCTGGTGTTTCAACTATCTTCTTTTTGGCACGTAATTTAATAACCTGATAGATTACGCCTATTACAAAAAGTGTAACCAGGGTGAGCAACCCCGTTTGTATAATTGGCGCATTAGGATCTGCCGCTAACGGATGCGAAATAGGTAACCGGGTTAAAGTTTCGACAATTGCGGGTATAAAAGAGAAAAACAAGGTTGCAGATAAAACAATAACCTGTACGTAATCTGCCAGTTTACCAAAGATGCGCAACTGTTTTGCATATATCCCAACAGGTAGCAGGGCCAGTATCAATACAGCTAAATAATGGCCCGCGGTAAGATGCCCGGTTTTCATGATAGGTAAAGCTGTGATGCAGGTAATAATAGTTAATAAAATATAGGTTTTACCTATAGTGGTCTTTGGGTCTATCTTTCCATAACCCAATAAAGCAGCAATTGCTGCTATAATTGCAAGTATGCTAATAGCAGTATGGATAATACCGAGGATTGAAAGGTGATTAGGCATGGCTTTGATTTTTAATGGTTTATGAAAAATATTATTAATATTAAGAAAAATAAACTTAAATTCAAAACAATTTAAATGTTGTTATATGGCTGCAAAAGAATCTTTTGATATAAACGGTGAAAACCTGCTCAAAAAAGTGAAGGAACTGATAGCAGAGGGAAACGTAACTAAAATAATTATTACCGACAAGGTAGGTAAGGAGTTGGCCACTTTTCCGCTGACCATTGGGGTTGTGGGGGCATTGCTTTTACCAATGCTGGCTGCGATAGGCGCAATAGCAGCATTAATTGGCGAGTGTACCATCACGGTTGAAAGGGAAGAGGCTGAAAAGGATCTGCATTCAGGGCAAAACCCGGAATCTTAGTTCTTATAAGTTATAGGTTTCCAGTTGATCGGCAATCAGATATAGCATTTCTTCTTCTATCACGCCTGGATTTTTGCAGATGTGTAAAATTTTATGCGGGCCTGGCTCAAAGCTTACCACAAATTCTCCATTTTTATATACCTCGTATTTGCATTTTTCCTCATCATGATGCATGTAATCATATACCTCAAAATGATGGTTTTCATTGTTGCTTGTAACAGATATTTCAAATTTTTCCATGGCTGCCTGTTTTACCAATAACCGGTGAGCTTAACTATTTGTTCGTAATACTTATCAAAATTAATATAATTGGGTTCATTTGTCAGCAGAAAGCTTAAATGGATGTGTTATCACTTTATAAGTGATATTATAATGAATAATTATTTTTATTATTTGTTTTATTTTCGCTTCACGTTAATGCACAACTCCCTATACTTGTAAAAGCGTATTTGCCCCCTACAGTATGCGGCGTATATACGTAGGGACACATGCCCCGGATGATAAAAATAAACCAGTAATAACCATGTATAAACCTCAAAAATTACTCGCATCAATCCTTATTTTTTTACTGGTATTAAATGCTGCATTTACCAGTGCAAATGTAAAGAGTTTCAAAAAAGATGCAGACGGTGTAACCTTCTCTCTTGATAAAGGGTTATTAAAAATAAAATTATGCCGTAGCGATTTGGTGCAGGTAAAGTACACTGTATTAGATGCTTTTCCTGTAATAAATTCGTTGGTTTTGAACAATCCATTCAATCAAAAAGTAAATTTTTCGGTAACGGAGGCTGGTAATAATATAATAATCAAAACCGATAAATTATTGATCACTGTTAATCGTACAACCAATGCAATTACCTATCGGTCTGCCGATGGTAAATTGATAATGGCCGAAGCAGATGCCGGCAACAAAAAAATGGAGGCGCAAACCATAGCAGGCATACCCACTTATAATTGTATCACTACCTTTAATTCTCCTGCCGATGAAGCGTTGTATGGTTTAGGTTGCCATCCAACAGATACTAAATCAATTAACTATAAAGGCCGTGATCAGGATATGGCCATTAAATATATGACAGGAGCCATACCTGTATTACTTTCTACCAAAGGGTACGGTTTACTTTGGGATAACTATTCCGCCTCTAATTTTTTTGGTGCGGAGGATAATAACACCAAATTCAAATATGTATCTGAAAGCGGTAAACAGGTAAACTACTATTTCTTTTACGGGCCCGATTTTGATCATATCATTGATCTGTACCGTACGGCAACAGGTAAAGCGCCTATGTTCCCTAAATGGTCGTTCGGCTTATTTCAATCGCAGGACAGGTATATGAGTCAACAGGAAATTATTTCGGTTAAAGATAATTATCGTAATAACCACATTCCGGTTGATGTTATTGTGCAGGACTGGTACTATTGGGACCCATTGCCAATTGGCTCGCATGTGATGAAGCCAGAACGCTACCCCGACCCCAAAGCCATGGTTAATGAACTACATAAAGCAAATATTCATGCCATGATCTCTATTTGGCCGGTATTTGGTAAAGGCACGGCTAATTTTGCCGCACTGAAAAATATGGGCGGCTTGACAGGTATTACCTGGGATAACGGGGTTTCTCATACTTTTGATACTTATTATGATGCACATAACCCAAAGGCCCGCGACCTGTACTGGCAACAGGCCCGCGACAGTTTAATAAAGCGTTACGGTTGGGATGCCTGGTGGGTTGACCAATGCGAACCCGATAACGGCCCATTATTAGATGAACGCCGCAAGGATAACTTTTATACAGGTAAGGGTATAGACTATTTTAACAGCTATTCATTAGAACATACCAAAGGGTTATATAAGGGTTGGCGAACAGATATTCCCAAAAAACGGGCGTTCTTTTTAGTGAGGCAGGCATTTGCCGGGCAGCAACGCAACGCCACAACCCTATGGTCGTCAGATATTACGTGTACGTTTACTGCTTACAAGAGCCAGGTACCCCAGGGAATTAATGCATGTGCATCAGGAATACCCTACTTTACTTCAGACATTGGCGGCTATCACCTTAACTGGGGTGCGCCAGATTGGTCGTTACCGGAAAATCAGGAATTATTTACCCGCTGGTTTCAGTTTGGAGTGTTTAGCCCGATATTCAGAATACATGGTAAAGGAGAACGCGCCTTATTTTCAAAAAACTGGAGTGCCGAAACAAAAGCTACGCTGTTAAATTATGATAACCTGCGCTATCGTTTGCTGCCATATATTTACTCATTAGCCGGGCGGGTAACTACTGAAAACTATACCATTATGCGCGCGCTTACTTTTGATTTCAGGAATGATCAAAAAGTATACAGTATTCCTGACCAGTATATGTTTGGCCCCGCGTTTTTGGTAAACCCTGTTACCGAGCAATTATATACCGGTGCAAATGCATCAGCAGGTAAGCATACGCGCGAGGTATATTTGCCTGCTGCGGCACAGTGGTATGATTTCTGGACCGGAACAAAATACAAAGGTGGGCAAACCATTGCTGCAGAAGCGCCATTAAACATTATCCCCTTATACGTTAAAGCAGGATCAATTGTACCAATGGGCCCGCTAATGCAATATGCTACAGAGAAACCTGCCGATAAAATAGAATTGCGTATTTATACCGGTGCCGATGGCCAGTTTGAATATTACGAAGATGGCAACGATACGTATGACTATGAAAAGGGAAAATTTGCCACTTTTAAATTTAACTGGAACGACAAAAAGCATGAGTTAACTATTTCTGATGAAAAAGGCAGCTTTGACGGCATGTTGAAGAACCGCATTTTTAATATTGTATTGGTAAAAGATCTGCATGGTTCGGCCGTTGCAGCAACCAGTAAAGCAGATAAAACCATTAAATATAGTGGTAAGGCCATGTCTGTAATTTTGTAATAGTCGTGGTTTTATATATTAGTGCATAGAAACTGTCTAAAATTTATTGTCGTAATGTTTAAGGTAAAGCGGCTATTAAACTAAAATAGAGCTACATTTATTTATCGGATTTTAATAAATTTATTATTTCACCATGAAACCATCAAACAGAAGAAAATTTATAGCAACCACAACTGCGTTGGCGGTTGGTACAGCAGCATCTGCAATTCCATTAACAACGTCGGCTAATAATTATCCGGTAATTCATCATGTACTGTTCTGGCTAAAAAATCCGGGTTCAAAAGAAGATCGTGATAAACTGGTAGCAGGTGTAAAAACGCTGGGGAAAATTAAGATTGTGCGTGAGTTGCGTGTAGGCATAGTAGCCAGCACCGAAAAACGCGACGTGGTGGATAATAGTTGGGCGGTATCTGAACTGATGTTTTTTAGTAATGTTGCTGATCAGGCTGCTTATCAAAATGACCCTATACACCTTAAGTTTGTTGAAACCTGTGGCCCGCTATGGGAAAAGGTAGTAGTATATGATGCTATTGATGTTTAATTAGTTGTTTGCCATTAGTTTATACTTTTTATAGTTAGGCTATTAACTAAACAATAGCTTAACCTCAAACACTTTAGCTTCTATAAGCCAGAAATATAGGTGTCATTAGTCCAGAACCGGGCATTGTCCCGGCCTTATATTGCCGTGTGCTATCTGCCTTTATCATCGGCATCCTAATGGTTTAACGCGGTTGCTGTTGCGGCCGGTTCTTGCAATTCAACAGGCCTTTGATTAAATTGATTATATAATAAATTATCCTGCTTAAAATTAACGGGGTGGATTACCTGCTACCCGTATGCGAAATAGTTTAGGCATATTGATAAAATAATGTTATATATTTATTTTTATTAGAATATACGCATTTAACCTGCTCACATGAACAAAAGAGGATACCAACAAAAGCTGATTTTCATTACGGCTGCTGTTATCCAGTTAATATGTGTATCATCCACTTATGTTACTGCTCAAAATAAAATTATAGACAGTCTTGTAAAGCTGCTGCCTGCTACTAAGGCAGATACCACCCGGGTTATTTTATTAAACAAAATTGCTTTTGCACTTTATTCAACCGATTATCAAAAATCACTTGATTATTGCGAACAAGCTAATAGCCTGGCGCTAAAACTTAATTATGTGAAAGGGTTGGCGCTTAATTGTCATATACAAGGCGTGGTATATACTTTTAAAGATGACTATGCCACCGCATTGATTAAAGAACAGCAAGCCGCAAGCCTTGCCTTAAAAATTAATGACTTTGCGTTACTGGCAAAAGCTTATAACGCAGCCGGTTTGGCATACAGCAGGCTTAATGACTCGGTACGATCACTGGCCGCTTTTAATGATGCTATTGAAGCGCTGAAAAGAACCCCGGATAAAAGCTATCACGCGGCTATTTTGCATAATGTTGCTGTATTATATGTCGAAAAAAAACAATATGACCGCGGACTTAAGGATCTTTTTGCAGCAGCAGAATTAAATTTACACAATAATAATAACCAATGGCTGGTTCAAAATTATTTTTGGATTGGCAAAACCTATTATCTGCAAAAACAGTATCAGCTTGCTATAAAATATGAATCATTAGCTATTTCCATTGCTGAACAGTATCATTTCTATCAACCACTGGTTAAATCTTTAGGTGTGATGGGTGCCACTAACATGGCGTTAAAAAAATATAGCCTGGCAGAATCGCAATTGTTGCAGGCGGAAAAAATTGCGTATGAAAAAAAGATCGCAAGCGAGCAACTGGCTATTTTACATAGCCTTGCCGATTTATATGAACAGGAACATAATTTAAAAATGGCTTTGGCCTACCAAAAAAAATATCATGATGTTTATGAATCTGTTTTTAATTCGGCTAAAACAAAGTTAGTGGCCGAATATCAGGCTCGTTTTCAGGACAGGCAAAAGTATATCGAAAATCAGTTGCTTAAAAAAGACCGGGCTATCAGCAAAGCCAATATAGAGCAGCGCAATTTACTGTTGCTTATTACCCTTTTAACTATATTGGTGCTCATTGTATCAACCATTGTAATTTACCTGGCTTATTATAAAATCAAACAAAAAAACAGGCAAACGGAGTATCAGCATAAAAAAATTGCGATGCAGAACTTACAGTTGGAAAATCTTAACCAATTAAAAGACAAATTATTCTCTGTACTTGCGCACGACCTACGGGGGCCATTGGCGGCATTAAAACAATTACTTGAGTTTCATGATCAGCATATAATTGATAATGAGGAAGAAGAAATGATGCGTAAAAGTATTATGCTTGAAGTTGATCAGAATAGTGAGTTGATTAATAATTTGCTCATATGGGGCCGGAGCCAGCTAAATGGATTTATTATATCGCCTAAAGCATTTGCAGTTTATGAGCTGGCCAGCCAGATCATAAGCCAGCTTAAAACTGAGATTGATCGTAAAAAAATAGTAGTGATAAATAATGTCAATCCGGATATTATAACATTTGCAGATAAGGAAATGATAGATAACGTGGTAAGAAACTTGCTAATCAATGCTATTAAATTTACATCGGAAAAAGGTACTATTGAAATAGCAGCAACAGTAAAAAATAACGAAGTACTTGTAAGCGTTGTTGATACAGGCATAGGTATGACCCCTGAGCAGGCTGCCCGGTTATTTAAAGGCGATTTTTATACCACCAAAACCGCACTAAATCCTCATGGTGTTGGTTTGGGTTTACAAATATGTAAAGAGTTTGTTGAACAGAATAATGGTAAAATATGGGTAGAAAGTAAAAAAGGCCAGGGGG
>DASWOZ010000274.1:0-9743 GCA_036398535.1 Mucilaginibacter sp.
TTGATCCGGAACTGGATGCAGACGGCAAGCCTTATGGCAACTACATTCCATACGTGGTTGAAACTTCCATAGGTTTAGACCGGATGTTTTTACTGACTATGATCAACGCTTTTGAAGAAGAAGACCTGAGCACCGAAGAAAAACAGGATAGCCGTACGGTATTACACCTGCATCCTTGCCTTGCTCCTGTTAAAGCCGCTATTTTCCCGTTGACTAAAAAAGATGGCCTGCCCGAAAAGGCGCGCGAAATAATGGATAAGCTAAAGGTTGATTTTAACCTGCAATACGAAGAAAAAGACGCGATTGGTAAACGTTACCGCCGCCAGGACGCCATTGGTACACCTTTCTGTATCACGGTGGATCATCAAACTTTAGAAGACAATACCGTAACCATCCGCCATCGCGACAGTATGCAGCAGGAGCGTGTAGCCGCCGATCAGTTAGATAAAATAATTGGTGATTTAGTTAGCTGGAGAAATTTATTGTAATAGTTGGGAGCGTGCTTAATGGGGCGTAATTAAGATCAGGTTGTTTTTATCATCCAATCTCCTGGTTGGCATTACATTTCTATCTAATCCACCATTAATTGTGCCGGCTAAATCCTGCATAAACGCGCCGTTTGCTTTGTCGTCAAAAAACCAGCCGTGGCTATAAAACTTGTCTATAGAGGTAGCGGCAATGCTTTCATAATATGCCCCGCAGTTTACGTTAACACATTTATTTGGCACATTTGGAGGTAACCCAATGCGCCCCGCGCGATTTTCGAAACCCAGCCGTTTTAAGTTACTCATGGCTAAAACCACATCATTCGGATTGGAATAGTTGGTTAAGCGAATAGTATGATTGTAGATAGAATCACATTCGCCCGGCTGGTTCATGGAACTACTACTAATATCGCCTGCAATAAAAACAACCTGGGTAACTATCCAACCGGGGATAACTTTTTCAGTATGATCATCGGCATCATCAAAAGCTTCACGTACCACAAATGCGCCTGTACTATGTGCTAAAAGATGGATGTTGACTTTACAATTATTTTTTTGCCGTTGCGAAAGCAATGCAATGCCGCCATTTACCAGTTCCATAGCGGTCTTTTTAGCTTGCTGCCTGTCTGGCAGGTACATTAAAGCGTTACTGCCGCATGGCCAGTCGAAAGTAATTACTTTCCCATTGAAGGCGTTACTACCATCGGGCAATTTTAAAGATTCCAGCCCTTGCCTGATAGCCTTATGTGCTTTTACAACATTCAGGCTGCTATTATTATATCCATGCACATAGATCAGGATATCTTCCTGCACTTCATTCATAATGCTACTCACCCACTCGTTTACATCTGTTATATAACCTGCTAACAGATCATCGGCATCATCAGGCACGGTAAGATAGGTTGTTGTGCCGATGTTGCTGTTAAATGTGCCATCATCATTTTGCTGGCGAACGGTGAAAAAATAATTGGACATGCTATATGAATTAAATATGACAACCGGTTTTGGTTACAGATAGCTTTTATTGCCTTAAAATGGAGCAACAATGGGTTTAAGCAATGCTGAAAGATCAAATTTTTTGCTCAATGCCAGTGTGATTACCGGTTTTGAGCCATAGAGTAATAATCCTCTTATTTCGCCACTAAAAGTTAAACCATAAACAACTTCATTTAACCTGTATTGAACCAGGTAAAAATTGTTCCAACGGCTTTTTGGCTGGGCAAAATTTAAAATCTGCGTATAAGTTGGGTTTAGATTTTGAACAGTGGGACTATATTGATTGGCGTTAAGCATGGCTGTTGAGTTATCAGTAATTACAAACCTTTGATTAGTTACACCAAAAACAGTATTAATATAAAGATTATAACCATTTGCCTTTATATAAACAGGTAAGCCCAAACCATAATAGTGCGATCTGTAATCCAGGTTAAACGATTGTTGTTTATAGGGGATGCCCGATGGGATTGTTTTTGTACTATCTAAAGGGATTGTAGCTGTTAAGTTTGTCTTGGAGTAATCTAATGTTGTGCTAACCCGCTGCCAAAGTAATTCTGCATACAATGAAAAAAATAGATGAAGTCCATTTTCGTCAGTTTTGCCATTTGTTAAACGTAAATGTGGTGAAAAGAAAATACCTATGCTTTTAACTTGCGTTGTACTTTTTATGCTGCCGGTATCGGTGTAATATTGATACCCATGTATAGTGCCGTTTTGATTATAAATAGTTGAAGCCCCGTTTTTATAATTAAATGTACTGTCTGCCCTTGACCCCGTACTAATAGATTGTGATTCATAAACACCACCTGTAAAGCTCAGGTTATTGCTTTTATCACTCGTACTATTGTTTTTATTAAACAATTTATTAAGCCATCTAATCTGCCCTATTCTGGCTACATCTTTATCAAACATATATACCCCGGCATAAAAATTATTGGTCTTAATGTTATCCAGTAAATCAAAGTTTGTACCTGCCTCAGCCCAAAACGGTTTATCCTTTATACTGACTTTAATTTGTTGGCTCCCACGGTAGACCTGGGTTTGACCCTTAAGTATCAAATCCAGGTTCTGAATATTATTTAAGGAATCACTTATATTGATGGTTTTGATATGAAGCGGAATACTGATGGTAGTTTCAAATTCAGGTAAACTATCCTTTTTTGATTTATCGGCATTTGTACCATTATACCATTCATTACGGGTTATAGTGATGGGGTTTTCCATAATCTGAAAATGTTTGGATAGGGCACTGTCTAAAAACGCGAAGACTAACTGGTTGTGTTTATCGTCATATTTACCACGCAACTTCACTTTTACATTTATGGAATCTATAAAAGAGTTTGTGGAAGCCGTATAATCTCTGGTAATTCCCTTTTTTCCTGAACTTACAATACCGGCCTTACCTGATGTCACCAGGTTAACAGCAGCGGTTTTTGCCTTGGCTTTATAGGGCACCAGCTTTACAATATGCCTGTTTTTATCACCCTTTAAATACAATGCGACATACTGCGTGTCGGTAACCATCATTGTTTGTTGTACAAAAAGATTAATCCCTTTTGTGACGGTCGTATCTTTATTATTGTTCCACTCCTCACTGTCTATCTTTACCGTATAAATTCTGTTTTGCCCATTGTCTGATAATTTTATACTATTCATATCTACCAGGGTCTTAGCATTAACATCAACAGAGGTATCTTTACCTGTACCTTTGGCAAGCCTGAAATTTAATTTTATAGGAAATTGATTAACTGTATTTGGCTTAAGCGTATCTAAATTTTCGACTGTGCTGTTATCTAAAAGTGTAATTAGGTTATGTCTGGCATTTCTTGTTAAAGGTTGGGGCTGGATTAAAGGCTTCCCGAAGTTTATTTCCGCATATTCGGGCTGTTTTTCAATTGTGATATAGGCAATACCTTTCATATTGGGCACATTGCTAAATTGAATTGGCACCTGAACGGAGATTGTTTTTGCACTGCCATTAACATTGAATAGTGCCTTACTAACCTTTGTGGTAAAACTACCGGATGTGCCCGAAGCAGAAAAAAACTGTGGACCAGTTGAAGTGTAGTTGTTTTGAAGGATCAATTTTACAGGCACATCATCTTGAGGTGGTATACCTGCAATAATCAATTTAAGTTTAATTAAATTGTATTCGTCATGCAAATCGCCTGTATTTGTAGTTGCATCGGGTAAACTATAGCCGGTGTCTGCTTTAATTTTAATATTTACAAGGGGCTGCGTTAATGCTGCTTTTTTTTTGATCGCATTTTTTGCAACAGATGAATTTTGAGCCCAGGAAACGCCTGTTAATAATAACGGCATTAAAAAAGTACCTGCTAATTTTAGTAAATACTTTTGTGGTATAGGTTTAATCATGATAATAAAGTTTTTTGTTTTCACATTCTCTGATCCGTTTTCAGCCTTACCGTGAGCAACCAGCTGTTGATTGCTTAACCCAAAATTCATTAAACTTTAAATACATGAAAATGAGGATACAACGGTATTTAACCAGCTTTAAGAACCATTAAAATACCGTGAAAACACGGGGTGATTTTGTAATGCTTAATATGGAATTTAGGGGAAACTTAAATCATTAATTATTATGGCAACTGAAAATTATCCTACTGTGAAAAATTGGGCGGTAGATGCCCTTTGTGTTAATCCCGAAGACCCGACAGGTATGCCGGTGCCAACGTGCAATCTGCAAATACCTGTAAATGACAGAAGTGTAATAATGCCGGGCAGTAAAATACATGCCGGTATGCCGGTAGACGCAAACCTGGCTGTTAAATACATCAGAAATTTTTTAAATAACTTCAAAATTCGGGTTACTGAACCTCATACGCATGCAAAGTCATTGGCATCAGCAGGAAAAGCGGAAGAACTGTATGAAATTGTTAAAGAACACAAAAAATTTCATGACAGTCTTTTAAAAATGACCTATGGAATGACTGTAGAAAAAGATATGGCATTAAGAATACTAAGTAAGCCTAAATGCGAGGGCCTGAGGTTTTATTTATGTGCCAAGCAACTGAAACCGGAAGATGATTGGAATATGTCATTAATAGTTGTAGGTGTAAATGAAAAGGGAGTTGATCTTCATTATGATTTAAAAGATACAATTAAACCCTACAATAGCCAAATGACAGATGGTGAAGATTATAATACACAATCATTAACAGGAGAATATGTTACTCCGCCATATGATGATGATGACGGGGGCAATAGCAGTAGTAACCTGCACCCTCTTCTGCGCGACAAAGAGGATGTAATTAAAAAGAGCTGGGCAAAGGATTTTTATAACTGTTTTGTTTTATTAAACCTGGCAAAAAAAACAATAGCCAACCGCTGATTACAAATGCAACATAAATTTTATAGACGTATAACACCTTATATTTAAGTAACTTAAGAATTAATTGTAATTTAAGTGTTTATTTTAACGCTTTCAACAAATTTAATTGCACTTAATTTACTTAAGCATATAATGAGCTTGTTTTATGGGTTTTATTTTGGCGTAATAGCCTTTGCCGCCGTGTTATCTTTTATAGCCTATAAAAAGGGAGATACCAAATCCCTTTTTATATTGCTGATTTTGGTTGCAACCCTTTTTGCTGAAATTGCTACCTTAATATTTAAGGATCATAAAATATTAACATCTGGTTTTATACTCTTTATTTTTAATTTAATGGAATACACCTTGTTTTGTACCTATTATTTAAAAAGCAGCAAAAACAGTAAATTTAAATTCGGCGTAAAATTATCAATACCACTTTTTATTGCATTTGGCATTTGTACATGGTATTTAAAATATCATTTTAACAGGCCGCCCGTTTTAAATATTGATGTTGAAGGATTTTTGCTGATTATTATTTATACTCATTTATTATTTAATCTTGATGCTGCTGAAAATAAGGCTATTCATATCCAACCTAATTTTTGGATAGCAATTGGGATACTAATTTTTTATGGTGGTGTTTTTGTTTTTGTAGTTTCATACCCCATACTGCGAAAGATTGACCCGGAAAAAGCCAGGATTGAATATGAATACATATTCAGGTCTTTAAATATATTTTTTTATATCTGCATTATTATAGGATTGATATGCGCAATACGGACAAAGAAATATTTACCATTATAGCGCTGATAAGCCTGTTTTTAATATTGTTGATAGCTATAATTATCCTTACCGCTATTTTATACCATAACCGCAAAAGGATCCATAAAATAGACCTGTCTAACTTTCAAACTATATTACTGCAATCACAGCTGGAAGTACAGGAACAAACCCTAATCAACGTCAGCCGTGAAATTCATGACAATATCACCCAGGTGTTATCATTTATAAAGTTAAACCTGGCTATGACAGATGGCGTTACTGAAAATGAAAAGCAATTAAAAATTAATGAAAGCCGCGACCTTGTTGCGCAGGTAATAAATGACCTGCGTACACTATCAAAAAGTTTGAGCTTTGAACATATTAAAGAGCTTGGTTTAATAAAAACCATAGAAGCAGAAGTAAACCGCGTAAATAACAGCAGGCTATTAAATATAGCATTAACTGTTACCGGTGAAAATTACTCTTTGGGCGAACAACGTGAGCTGGTGTTGTTCCGTATTTTCCAGGAAGCATTAAATAATACGTTAAAACATGCAAATGCTAAACATTTGAAAATCAACTTGCAGTATTCAAAACAATTATTTAACTTAATCCTCGAAGATGATGGCAATGGGTTTTCGCCTGGTGAGATTGGTGCAGGTAACGGATCAGGATTAAAAAACATGCAGAAGCGGGCGGCTTTAATTGGCGCTGTGACAACGGTTAGCAGCACTATAGGTAAGGGCTGCAGTATACAGGTTACACTAAACCCCACACAACAATATACATACGCGGATGGAAACGATCCAAATAGCCCTGGTTGATGATCATCGATTGTTTAGAAGTGGCATAGCTTCGCTTATCAATAAATTTCCCCAATACAAAATTCTTTTCGAAGCGGGCGATGGAGAAGACCTGGCCCGAAAGTTAACACCAAAGCTTAAACCACACCTTATATTACTGGACATTAACATGCCTAAAAAGGATGGCATTGCTACCGCCCAATGGATACGCTCCAATTACCCGGACATAAATATTATTGTATTATCGATGTTTGAAGATGCCGAGAAAGTTTTGCAAATGGTTAAAATTGGCGTTAAGGGTTACCTGCTTAAAGATGCCGAACCGTTTGAGTTTGAACAGGCTTTGCATAATGTATCGCAGGGAGAAGTATATTTCCCCGGGTTTGTAACACGGCATTTAATAACCAATTTTAATCAGCAAACCGATCAGGTTAAGTTAAACGCCCGCGAGCTTGAATTTTTAAAACTGGCCGGTACCGAGCTTACCTATAAAGAAATTGCTGACCAAATGTGCATTAGCGTACGCACAGTTGATGGCTACAGGGACCAACTATTTGAAAAACTACAGACTAAAAGCAGGATAGGATTAGTTTTATACGCTATTAAAAACAAACTAATTGTGCTGTAACGGCGATAACTCACCCCGACATCGCTACGCTGGTCGACCCTCTCTTTGCTGCACGGAAAGAGGATTGTTTTTTTATTAATTTAATAATATTGCCCGGTGGGGCATAAGTTATTAGCATGGCACTTGCACATTTCCCATGCATCATTGCTTCGTACCTTGCAATGACGCCTTTGTGTTATTTTAATCGAATTAACGCTACTGTAGTTTGATACCTGATAATGGCAACGCTCCAAAACAAAAAAGAGCTGTAAGAAATCCTCACAGCTCTTTTTAATTATCGTTATTAAATTTTTATTGATAGCTTACATTTAAAGTAATTGGCACACTCAATGCTTTTGAAATGATACAATTAGCTTTGGCACCTTCGGCAATCTCTTTAAATTTATCTTCAGTTACACCCTCGATAGCTGATCCTTTTAATTCCAGGTGAATACCGGTAATGCTAAGCGCCTGCATATCCAGGTCAAGAATAGCATCTGTACTCAAATCGCCGGGCGTAAAACCTGCCTGCGATAAAGCAGCACCAACAGCCATAGTAAAGCAACCTGCATGCGCAGCGGCAATTAATTCTTCGGGGTTGGTGCCTACACCATCCGCAAAACGGGTTTTAAATGAGTATTGTGTATTATTTAGCGTGGTGCTCTGGGTAGATATTTCACCTTTGCCTTCTTGTAAAGTGCCATTCCAATGGGCTTTTGCTGTACGTTTCATAATTTTGAGTTTTGTTTAGTAGTTGTTATGGTAAAAATACGTTTTATTTAATTTTGAATGAGGCATTAGCGAATTATTGATTTTTTAATCACACTCACTTAACATCATGCAATCGCTAATCCCTATTTATTCCATTTCCCGCGTTCATATTGTACAGGCCATTTAACCTCCTGCCCAAGTTCGTTAGCGACACGTAACGGGAAGTACGGATCGCGCAATAGTTCTCTTGCCAAAAATACCATATCAGCCTGGTCATTTTTTATCAGGTCATCAGCCTGTACCGCTTCAGTTATCAAACCAACGGCCCCGGTTAATATACCGGTGGTTCTAACTGCTTCAGAAAACTCAACCTGGTACCCCGGTTTTAACGGAATTTTAGCCGCAGCCACATTTCCGCCTGATGAACAATCTACCAGATCAACGCCCTTGTCTTTCAATATTCTGCCCAGTGCTACGGATTCTTCCGCGGTCCACCCACCCGCTGTCCAGTCGGTTGCTGAGATACGCACGAATAAAAGATTTTCGGCCGGCCAAACGCTTAATACCGTTTCAATGATTTCTAATAACAACCTAATGCGGTTTTCAAATGAGCCACCATACTCGTCCGTACGTTGATTGCTCAATGGCGATAAAAATTGGTGCACCAAATAACCATGTGCGGCGTGCAGTTCAATCACTTTAAAACCGGCATCTATTGATCGTAAGGCCGCTGCTTTAAAATCAGCTTTTACTTTTTCAATTCCGGCTTTATCTAAAGCAAGCGGCGCTTCTTCCGCATCGGTAAAAGGGATAGCACTTGGGGCCACAGTTTGCCAGCTACCGGGCTGGCCCAATGGAATTTGCGTACCGCCTTTCCACGGCGACAGGTGACTGGCTTTTCTGCCTGCGTGTGCCAGCTGCACACCGGCTACAGCGCCTTGCTGATGTATAAAATCGGTTATCTCGCGTAGTTTGGCTATATGCCCGTCCTGGTAAATACCCAGATCATCAGGTGTTATTCTGCCTTCGGCAGATACAGCAGTAGCTTCGGTTATCACTAATGCCGCCCCGCCTACCGCACGGCTGCCTAAATGTACCAGGTGCCAGTTATTGGCAAAACCATCCTCGCCCGAGTATTCGCACATGGGCGATACTACTATACGATTTTTAAATTCAATATTTTTTATTTTTAAGGGAGAGAAAAGATGAGGCATGTTATTTTTTTATACAAATATGATAAGTAACAACAGCAGTAGTCTCACTGTTTTGTAAAATACCTTTTACCTGGTAATTATATAACTCAACATTTAGCATATTTAGATGTTAATACTACACTACTATGGAAAAAAACATCACCCTTCAAGTGGCCGATGGCACCGAAATGGCTGCCTATGTCGCCTATCCCGATAAGGGAACTATCAATTCGCCCGCGTTGCTTTTATTTCAAGAGGCATTTGGCGTTAATCAGCACATCCGTCATGTTGCGGACATGTTTGCGTCCGAAGGCTTTATCGTAATAGCTCCCGAACTTTTTCACCGCACAGCTCCTAAAGGCTGGGAAGGTGATTATAGTAATTTTCAAAGCGCAATGCCGCATTACCAGGCACTTACCAACGAAGGATTGGAAGCCGATATAAAAGCAAGCTACCAATGGCTTATTGAGCAAAAGGTAGTTGTTGAAGAAATATATAGTATTGGCTATTGTTTAGGCGGAAAAGTATCATTTTTGGCAAACGCCGTATTGCCTTTAAAAGCGGGCGTATCCTATTACGGTGGCGGCGTGGATCAGTTAGTTGATAAGGCAGCAAACGTGAGTGGAAAGCACCTGTTTTTTTGGGGCGGCAAGGACCAGCACATTAAAGCAGAAAATATTAACACCATAACCAACGCGCTTGACGCGGCAGGTAAGGATTACGTTAATGTAAAATTCTCCTACGCCGACCATGCCTTTAGCTGTGATGACAGGCCAAACTATAACCCAACGGCTACCAAACAAGCGTTAGCATTGACATTGGCATTTTTAAAAGAATAAAGTTTAACCCATT
>DASWOZ010000275.1:0-15079 GCA_036398535.1 Mucilaginibacter sp.
TTATGATATTGACCTTGCCCATATATTTCATACTCATTTTAACGGGCGCAAGCATATTATTTTGTTTGATTATAAATGGAAGGAGCGTCTGTATCAAATTCCGTTTGCTACTTACGCGCTGGAAGATTATGATATTGAAAACCCCGATTACAGCAAATTCCCGGCACTGGATGGTGTGGAGGGGCAGGAGATAATTTTAGAGCATGGCGATACCCTGTTTATGCCTACGGGCTACTGGCACTGGATGAAATATCTAACCGGATCGTTCTCTATTTCCCTTCGTGCCTGGGATAAATCATGGGGAATTAAAGCCAAAAGCCTTTATAATTTAACCGTACAACGTAAGTTTGATGATGTAATGAAAAAGAATTTTAAAGGCAAATACATGCAATGGAAAGAAGGGCTTGCTGTAAAACGTGCAGATAAAGCTTTAGCCGACGACGAACCACAATAGTCATTTAATTTTCCTCTTTAGCAGATTTAATAGTTTGTTAATACACAATGCCATTTTATTTCGTTATTTTGACGTATTGGGTGAAGGTTATGTAAACTAATTTACATGGTCGTAAGTTCCTGATTCGAAATAAAATGAGCTTTATCCTTCATCCTATCGATACTGTCGATACCATTACCCAGGCAGATTTTAAGAAAAATTATTTAGATCCACGTCGCCCTTTAGTGATTAAAGGTCTTACCAATAACTGGCCTGCCCGCGAAAAATGGACCCCGGAATATTTAAAAGAAGTGGTTGGCAAAAAGGTAGTGCCATTGTATGACAACTCTAAAGCCGACCCATCAAAACCTATCAATTCATCTGTTAAGGAAATGCCTTTTGACGAGTACATCGATCTGATAAGGACACAACCTACTGAACTGCGTATTTTTTTCTTCAATATATTTAAACAGGCACCGCAATTGCTAAATGATATTGTTTTGCCAAAGGACCTGATGGGGGGCTTTTTAGAAAGCATGCCGGCCATGTTTTTTGGCGGCTCCAACTCGGTTACATTTTTGCATTATGATATTGACCTGCCGCATATATTTCACACCCATTTTGGCGGGCGCAAACACGTTATCCTGTTTGAAAATAAATGGAAACGCCGCTTGTATTGCATCCCAAATGCTACTTATGCTTTGGAGGATTATGACGTAGCCAACCCGGATATTAAAAAGTTCCCGGCATTGGATGGCGTGGAAGGAACCGAAGTATTTTTAGAGCATGGCGATACCTTGTTTATGCCTACAGGCTATTGGCACTGGATGAAATACATTGATGGTTCTTACTCCCTTAGCCTCCGGGCCTGGGATGCTTCACCGGTACGTAAAGCGGCCAGTTTGTATAATTTGGCTGTAAAAGGCGGTGTAGATAGCGTGCTAAAAATGGCCTTTAAAGGCAACTATGCCAAATACCGTGAAGGCTTGGCCGTTAAATGGGCCGACAGGGCTTTGGCGTCAGGCAAGCCGTATTAATTTATCTGAACCGTGATTTAGATTTAAAATCATACAAATCTTAGCAATCTGCTTAATCAACTATTCAGACAAAAAAGACAACTATAAATGTTTATCAACTCCAACCTGCCTGCAATAAGCTAACACCGGGCAGGTAGAACAATGCGGCAAACGGCCGGTGCAAATATGCTTGCCAAATGGCATTAATAAACGGTTAATATCTATCCATTTTTCTTTGGGTACCTTTTGTTCCAGTTCAGCTAAACTTTTTTCGGGTGTGTTAGTTTGGATATAACCCCAGCGATTAACAACACGGTGTACATGCACATCTACACTTATGGCCGCCTGTTTTGCTGCCACACCCAAAGCCAGGTTAGCGCATTTTGGGCCAACACCCTTCAGCTCAGTCAATGCTTTAAAATCAGCAGGTAGGTTTCCGTTATATTTTTCTACGGCTATTTTTGCTATTCCCAGCATCGTATACGCTTTTTGCCCCGGGTACTGGCTGCCATGCAAAAGGTTTTCCAATTCAACGGGTGATAATTTTAACAGATTATCTGGTGTACGGGCTTTGGCAAATAATTTTTCAGAAACTGGGATAGACACTTCATCCAACGTGCGGATAGAGATAAGGCAGGCCATTAGCTGCTCAAATAATGAAGTATACCCCCGCCCATACAATTCAAACATAGCCGCTTTAGGGTAACCGGTTGTAGCTGCAGCTATCCGGCTCAGCATGGTATTAAGATCAAAAGGTAGTTTCATTAACTACTAAACATTTACTAATAAAAATGTTTATCAGGTAGTCACCTTTTAATGGTTTGAATATTACAGTATTAAATTCAATTACGTAAATCCTGTAATCCTACAAATAAGGAGGCAAACAAAAATCACCTATCTTTACCCCGCTATGAAAAACGTACTATCATTTGGTGAAATTTTATGGGATGCCTTCGGCGATGAAAAGCAAGCCGGTGGCGCCCCCATGAATGTGGCTTTACATTTAGCCAAACAAGGCGCCAAAGTTGGCTTTGCCAGCCGCATAGGTATGGATGCTTCGGGCTTTGAGCTCATCGAATATTTGAAAGAAAACAAACTATATAGCAACCTGATACAACAGGATGAAATATTACCTACCTGCAAAGTTACCGTTCAGTTAGATGAACAGCAGCAGGCTACTTATATCATACCCGAACCGGTATCATGGGATAATATACAAACTGAAACAACACTTACACAAGCTGCCGGTAAAGCAGCAGCCATTATATTTGGCAGCCTTGCCTGCCGCGAAGGCGCCACACGTGATACCCTGTTAAATTTGCTGGATGAAACCAAAGCTTTAAAAATATTCGACGTGAATTTACGCGCGCCACATTATACGCTATCCACCATTGAAAATTTAGCGGCACGTGCCGATATTGTAAAAATGAACGAGGAAGAAGCCGGACTATTAATTAACGGCAGCAAAGGCGATCTGAAAGAAAAGATAAATGAGTTTCGCAACAAATTCCATGCGCAAACTATCTGTGTAACGCGTGGTGAAAACGGTGCTTTAGTATGGCACGATTATGAATTTTATGAGCACCCTGGCTGCAAGGTTGAAGTAATAGATACTGTGGGTGCAGGAGATGCCTTTTTAGCTACTTTTATAAATGGCCTGATTAATAAACAACCCATACAGCAGGTATTAGAAAAAGCCTGTGCTGTTGGTGCCTATGTAACCAGTAAACGCGGCGCCAATCCTGATTATAATGAGGATATTAAGCGTTTGTTGAAAGCTTAGCCTACCTTCAAAATCAGGGTGACCTCATTACCTATCTCTCACCCGTTATGTCATTGCTGTAAGGAGTAAGCGCTGATTTAGGCGTTGGGGCGGCGAAGTAAACCCGTCGCACGGTTAAAAATGCGATGAGATTGCTTTACCGCTCAATTCCATGGCACTGCCCCGGTTCGCAATGACATCGTGGGTGATATTGGAATGGAAGGATTCGTATGATTAAGTCAAAATAACTATGTCATTGCGAGCGTAGCGCGGCAATCTCGTCCCCGATAGGCTTGCCCGCTATCTATCAGCGACGGGATTGCTTCAACCGCACGAGCTCCGCGCATTGCCCTTGTTTCGCAATGACATAGTGGGGATTGGCCATGACTAAAATAAAAACTATGTCATTGTGAGCGTAGCGCGGCAATCCCGTCTTCGGCAGGCTGGCCCGCTATCTATCAGCGAGGAGATTGCTTCAACCGCACGAGTTCCACGCATTGCCCTTGTTTCGCAATGATATGGGGAGATTGAAAATAATTAAAATAATAACTATGTCATTGCGAGCGTAGCGCGGCAATCTCGTCCCCGGCAGGCTGGCCAGCTATCTATCAGCGACGAGATTGCTTCAACCGCACGAGCTCCGCGCATTGCACTTATTTCAATGACATAGTGAGGGGAGGGTACTTAAAATAACACACACTTATGGATTAACCCACCAACCGCTCCCACTCCGGGTGACGCTTTAAAAAAGCCTTTACATAGACACAATAGGGAATCATTTTTAGATGATTTGCTTCCAAATATTTAAAGGTCTTTTCAACCAAAGCGGCGGCAACGCCTTTGCCTTCCAGTTCCACAGGCACCTCGGTATGTATTAAAAATATTTTACCATCTTTTTGCTTGTAATCAATAAAAGCGCGGTATCCATCCACTACCATTTCAAAGTTATGGATGGCCTCATTATTAACTAATGTTAATTCGTCGTACATATTGGTATTTTAAAAAAATGTCTGTAATATCTTTTGGCATGCAAACTTACCTTTCCTATACTATTATTAAATAGTTGTATTAAGCAGCAAAGCAAGTTAGCCATTTTTGTTCATAGCTAAAATTAGCTGTAAATTGCAATTAATTGTCATCCCTGCCTAACATTAATTTTAAAACTCCCGGCATCAAACTTTCTAATAAAATAATCCGTTACCTTTATATCAGAAAGGTAAATTATGCGTGGTTTCGAATTTTCGAAGTTTAAACCCAATCAAATTCCCAAAGGTGGGTTTGAAGAATTATTAAAATTATTCCTGGAATTGCTTAACTACACCGCGGGCGATGCCGGCGAGGCTTTAGCGTGGCTAAATGAGTTGGACAAGCAATATAAATTGACTAATGACGATTATGGCATGGGCGATTTTATTGATGAGTTAAAGCAAAAAGGCTACCTGGACGAAGACAAGCAAAATGGCGAGTTTAAAATAACAGGTAAAGCCGAACAAAGCATCCGTCAATCGGCACTGGAAGAGATATTTGGCAAGCTGAAAAAATCAGGTAAAGGCAATCATCGTTCACCGCAATCAGGTCAGGGTGATGAAAAAAATGCCGAACGCCGGGAGTTTGAGTTTGGTGACAGCCTGGATCAGATAGACATGACACAATCTATCCATAATGCGCAGGTTAATCATGGCATAGGCGATTTTATGATGACCGAACGTGATTTGGAAGTAGAGGAGATGGATTATAAAACACTAACCTCTACCGTGCTGATGATAGATATATCACACTCTATGATTCTTTATGGTGAAGACCGGATAACTCCCGCCAAAAAGGTAGCTATGGCCTTGGCAGAATTAATACGCACCAAATATCCAAAAGATACTTTAGATATTGTGGTTTTTGGCAATGATGCCTGGCCTATTACGTTACAGGATCTGCCTTATTTACAAGTTGGCCCGTTTCATACCAATACCTATGCCGGGTTAGAGTTAGCTACAGATCTGCTGCGTCGCCGTAAAACGCACAATAAACAGATTTTTATGATTACCGATGGTAAACCAACCTGCTTAAAGGAAGGAACCAAATATTACAAAAACAGCATCGGGCTTGATCGTAAGGTAGTGAACAAAACGCTTAATATGGCCGCACAATGCAAGCGCTTAAAAATACCTATTACCACATTTATGATAGCTAAAGACCCTTATTTACAACAGTTTGTACGCCAGTTTACGGAAACCAATGGCGGTAAGGCTTTTTACAGTTCATTAAATAATTTGGGAGAATATATTTTTGAGGACTATGCGAAAAACAGACGAAAAACAGTGCGTTAATGCAAAACAATACCACAGGATATAGACTACCAACCCTGTACCTTATACAATGACTTAATGACTATTGACACAATGACTAACAAATTAGATATAAAAACCTTAGGCCAATTAAAACAAACTGATTACAAGAGCCGATCGGTTAAAGATGAACTAAGAGCCAACCTGATAGCACAATTAAAAAAGCATGAAGGCGGGTTTGAAGGTATAATAGGTTTTGAGGACACCGTAATTCCTGATCTGCAAACTGCTATACTTTCAAGGCATAACATATTATTGCTTGGCTTACGCGGGCAGGCCAAAACACGTATAGCCCGCTTATTGGTAAACCTGCTTGATGAATATATCCCTTATATAGAGGGCTCTGACCTGTTTGATGACCCCCTGGCACCAATTTCGTGGTTCGGGCATAGTATTATTCAGGAAAAAGGTGATGACACCCCAATTGGTTGGATACACCGATCTGAACGTTATACTGAAAAGCTGGCAACGCCTGATGTTACGGTAGCTGATTTAATTGGCGATGTTGACCCTATTAAAGCCGCCACTATGAAACTAACTTATTCTGACGAGCGGGTTATTCACTTTGGTTTAATACCACGGGCACACCGGGGCATCTTTGTTATTAATGAGCTGCCCGATCTGCAGGCACGTATCCAGGTATCCCTGTTTAATATTTTGCAGGAACGGGATATACAAATTCGTGGTTTTAAATTGCGTTTACCGCTGGATATACAATTTGTATTTACTGCCAACCCGGAAGATTATACCAACCGTGGTTCGATTGTAACACCTTTAAAAGACCGTATTGAAAGCCAGATCTTAACGCATTATCCCCGTTCGGTAGAGATCTCAAGAAAGATCACTCAGCAGGAAGCGTCTATTACCCCTGAACAACGATTAACCGTTGAGGCTGATGGGTTAGTAAAAGATTTGGTTGAACAAATTGCTTTTGAGGCACGTAACTCAGAATATATTGATAAAAAATCAGGTGTATCTGCACGGTTAACCATATCGGCATATGAAAACTTAATAAGTAATGCCGAACGCCGGATGATCATCAATCATGAAGAAAAGACCTTTGTGCGCATTGCCGATTTCCTGGGCGTAATACCTGCCATAACCGGTAAAATAGAATTAGTATATGAGGGCGAGCTGGAAGGACCGGGCAAAGTAGCCAACATTTTAATTGGCAAAGCCATTAAAACCTTGTTACTAAAATTCTTCCCTGATCCTGAAAAATCTAAAAAAGCAAAAGCACCAAACCCATATGCCGAGATCATTCACTGGTTTAGTGAAGGTAACAATCTGTCGGTAATTGATGACTTGCCACTTGCTGAGTATAAAAAGCTCTTAAATTCGGTAACCGGATTAAAAGATCTGGTTAAAAAGTTCCATCCCCGTTTAATTGAAAGCCAGCAATTAATATTAATGGAGTTTGTACTGCATGGCCTTGCCGAATTTTCGCAGTTAAACAAAGGCTTTTTGGATAATGGCTTCGCGTTTTCAGATATGTTTAACAGCCTGTTCAATATGGAGCCGGACGAAGACGACCTGGACATTGACGATGACCGTTATTAACCTGCGGTAATTAAATGAAGGAACAAGCGTTCAACATGATATTAATAAGCATCATCCTGTTACTGGGTGATGCTTATTTTATTGGTGGCATACGCGTTGCGCTGAAAAAGAAAAAATTCTCGCATAAAAAAGGCTTTACTATAGCTTATTGGGCATTCTCTGTTTTATTAATAGTCGCAACTATTATAGCTATCTATATAAAAATATCGGTTGGTGCACGTGCGGCCATTATGCTGGTATTTTTTGTACTGCTCATTATTAAAGCTACATTTTTACCATTTATATTAGGTGATGATGTAAGACGCCTGTTTATTTGGTTAAGGCGTAAAAAAGATGCAAGCACCCCATCTTCAACAATAGCTAAAACAGATGTCATACCACGTTCTGAATTTTTAATGAAAGCCGGCTTAATTGCCGGGGCCATACCGCTGGCATCATTGGGCGTTAGCATAATTTCAGGCGCTTATGATTATCATGTAAGGTATCAAACTCTTTATTTACCCAACCTGCCCAAAGCCTTCGATGGTATTAAATTGGGGCAAATATCAGATATTCATTCCGGCAGTTTTTATCATAAAACAGCGGTGCAGGGCGGCGTTGATCTATTATTGAAAGAAAAGTCCGACTTCATCTTCTTTACCGGCGATTTAGTAAATGTACTTGCCAAAGAGGTTTACCATTACCAGGATATTTTTTCGAAAGTAAAAGCACCCCTTGGTGTTTACTCTTGCTTAGGCAACCATGATTACGGCGATTATGCCAATTGGCTGCATGGTGCAGCTAAAAAGAAAAATCTGGACGATCTGAAAACAGTTCATAAACATATGGGCTGGGATTTGCTAAACAACACTAACCGCCGATTAAAAGTAGATGGCGAAGAAATAGGGATACTTGGCGTTGAAAACTGGGGAGAGCTAAGTCGCTTTCCTAAATATGGCCGAATGGAGCTTGCTGTAAAAAACACGGACGACTTACCGGTTAAATTATTGCTATCTCATGATCCATCTCATTGGCGGAGCGAAGTATTAGCCAAATATCCGCAAATTGATGTAATGTTTTCGGGCCATACACATGGTATGCAGTTTGGTGTACGTGCAGAACATTTTCAATGGAGCCCGGTAGAATATATTTACAAAGAATGGGCCGGCCTATACCAGCAGGATAAACAACAATTATATGTCAATGTAGGTTATGGATTTTTTGGACTGCCCGGAAGAGTTGGAATATTACCGGAGATTACGATATTTGAATTAAGATCTGCAACCAACCCTTCGCCAGCTAAGGCTTAAAGATATGGCCGCAGCACTATCAATGAAAAAAACATTAAAATCTATTTTTGACTTCCTGCTGTTCAGCAATGTTTTCATGGCATTATGTGCAGTTGCACAGGCTTTGGTTACCTTTCAATTAATGGGGTCAAAACCGGTATATACCGTATTGGCATTATTATTTACCGCTACGCTGGGCATTTACAATTTTTGCATACTGGTTGCTAAACCCAAAAATCCCGAAAAGTCGCCTTTTTACCGTTTACGATGGTTTTATAGTCATTACAGGTTAATGGTTACCGTTACTATTGTTTCCATACTTTCATTAATTCCTTTATTCTTCCTAATATCAACAGAATCAAGGTTATTACTTATTTTTTTAGCGATCATATCATTTTGTTATAGCATACCGCTATTTAGCTTTGGCGATCAAAAATTTGGGTTACGTAACATACCCGGGTTAAAGCCATTTTTAATTACCCTGGTATGGACAATGAGCATTGTTATGCTGCCTATCCTGGAAGCAGAAGACCTGCATCTGGCAGACGTTTCTATGCATGATACGGTTATATTAATAGCCAAACGCTTTTTATTTATTGGCGCGCTGACTGTTCCGTTTGATATTCGCGATCTGTTTGAAGATCATAAGATGGGGTTAAAAACCATCCCGGTTATGATAGGTGAAAAAGGTGCCTACCTGTTTTGCCAGGTTATGCTTGCGGGCTACATCATATTGCTGTTTTTATTCAGAAACAATGGTTTTAATTTAGATTTTTGGGCACTTACCACTACCGCCATTTTAGCCGGATGGCTCATATTTAAATCTAAATGGGAAAAGAACGAGTACTATTACTTTTTTTATCTTGACGGCGTTTTAATACTGCAATATGTAGTGCTGATGCTATTTAATCAATTTAAATAATGCCATCAAACTATGATAATGCTGCCTGGTTTTATGATAGTTTATCACGATTGGTTTATGGCAAAGCCATTATTAAAGCACAGGTATATTTATTACAATACATTCCACCAAATTCAAGCCTGCTTATTGTAGGCGGCGGCACAGGTTGGATACTGGACAGGCTTACACGCCTTTATTCCTCAGGCTTAAAAATTACTTATGTAGAAGTGTCTGCAAAAATGATGGCGCTTTCGCAAAAAAGAAATACAGGTAATAACAAGGTAGTTTTCATAAATGATGCGATCGAAAACTTATCCGGATTGCCGCAATTTGATGTCATCATTACTCCCTTTTTATTTGATAATTTTAATGAGGTAACTTTCAGCGTTGTTTTTGATCATCTTAATAATTTGCTCATACCCGGCGGGTTATGGCTCTACACTGATTTTCAATTAACCGGCAAATGGTGGCAAAGTGTACTACTCAAATCTATGTTGTTGTTTTTTAAACTATTATGTAATATTGAAAGTATTAAGTTACATCATATTGAACCTCATTTTATGCAAGCCGGTTACCAGGCTACAGGTAGTAAAACCTTCTTTAAAACCTTTATAATTTCAAAGGCATACACAAAAATTAAAAAACATTCTTGACAGCTTATTTAATTTAGTAATAAATTAATCACTTATCTAGCAAAACCATTGATATTAGTAAATATTAAAATGTATTTTTAACCTATACGATTTACTGCATCCTATAATTTAACCTTATAGGTGACTATGCTCATAATACATTGCATATTATGTTACTAACTTTCGATGAACGAACAATTGCCTCTTTTTAACCTTTCACTAAAAAAGGTACTGGCATCAGAACCCAACTATTTTACAAGAGCAAAAATCAAAATTGTCCTTGCTGTATTAATATTTTCTATCCTTAAGGCCTTCATCGCACTTCCTATTGCTATTGAGCATGATCAATACCGGCAGATTCCACGCCTGATCATCATCATCATTTTATTTTTGATATTGATAAAAATAGTATTGTACCGGCCACAAACCATACTTATAATTTCACATATCATATTAGTATCAGGTATAATTGTTATTTATACCAATCTATTTATTTACGCCCAGGAACTTAGTATTTTTTCCGTTCAGATGATTTTTATGGCATCCTTGTGCAGCTATTACCTGGTAGGCGGTACACAAGGCATTTGGTATACAATAGCAGCCATTATGCCTGCTCTTTATCTTTTGCTAACAAAAAATACGCCTATGGCGCATTTCAATATTCCGCCTGAACAGTTGACACCTGTTGGTTTCAATATCCTTGTCATCCTTAATTTTTTAACTTTTTTAATTGTTAACACACTATTTTATCAGGCATTTCAACAAAACTTAGAAGAAAAAGAAACGCTAAATCAAAAGCTCCTGATTAATATTGACGAGGCAAGAGCGTTGGCCGAATCAAGAGCCATTTTTTTATCAACCATGTCGCATGAGCTGCGTACTCCTTTAAATGGAGTTATAGGGATGACCAACCTGCTTAAAGACAAAGCGGTAGATGAACAAAAAGATTATTTGAACATACTGGAGTTCTCGGCTACGAATTTAATGGCTATGATTAATGATGTGCTGGATTATAATAAAAGCGAGCTCGACAAAATCGAACTGGAGGCATTGCCGGTAAACCTATCCGCATTGTTCCAGAAAATTGGCCGCGGGTTAGAAATGAGAGCAATTGAAAAGGGATTAAACTGGGTGCTGGAATTAGATGAACGATTAAAACATTGCCTGGTTATTACCGACCCGACAAGATTAACCCAGATCATATATAACCTGGCCGGGAACGCCATCAAATTCACCGACAATGGAACCGTAATGCTCCGTGCAATAGTTGTAGCCCAAACTGAAAATCAGCTTTGCATTCAATTTTCTGTTAATGATACAGGCATAGGCATTAGCAGCGACAGGCAAGCGGCTATTTTTGATCCCTTTATCCAGGCATCAACAGATACCACAAGAAAATATGGCGGGACAGGACTTGGCCTGGCTATTGTTAAACGGCTGCTCAAACTGTTTAATAGTGATATTGCATTAGAAAGCGAGTTGGGCCAGGGTTCTGCATTTTCATTCACTGTTAATTTTCCTTTGTATTTGGGAGAATTAAGTACAGTTAATGAGTTTAAGGTAGAAAAGACAAGCATGAATGGCTTAAGGCTATTAATAGTTGAGGACAACCGGGTTAATGCGTTGATTTTAGAAAAATTACTATCCAAATGGGATATACAAACCGTAGTAGCCCAAAACGGAAAGGAGGCATTAGCTGAATTAGCTATCGCATCCTTTGATGGTATTTTGATGGATATACATATGCCTGTAATGGATGGCTATGTAGCTACACAGGCTATACGGGCGTTTACCGACCCCGTAAAAGCCAAAATACATATTTTAGCCATAACCGCTTCTGTTTCACATAATATACATACTAAAATAAAAGAAGCCGGCATGCATGATTACGTAACCAAACCTTTTCAAACAGATCTGCTGTATGAAAAAATACAGCAGATCTATAAATCGGTTACACCCTATTAATTTCTCACCCTGCCTGCTTCACTATCTGCGCTGCCTGTATCGCGTTTCTTGGTGTTATTGTTTGAGCCAAAATTATAGGTGAAACCAAGCGTTACTGATCGGTTGGCATTATCATTATGATAAGTAGCAATTACGCCCGGTATGTTAGTAATATAACCTCCCGAAAAATTACCTCTAAAAATATCCCTTGCACCTAATTTAACCGACCCTTTATTTTTCAATATCTTTTTTTGCAACCCTATATTGGTTTGCTCGCGATAAATATGTATAAACTGGGCATCAACAGATGGTGAAAGATAGAACACACTTAACTCCGCGCTCCAGCCATGCGATAAATTAAACTGGTTATTATCATACAGATACAAATAAGTGGCTTTAACATTCAAAAAAGAGCCGGGTAGCTGTCCTTGATAGGTATTAAAATCAAGCTCTGTATTTAAATTAAAGTTCCACCATTTAACCGGGGACAAGGCTAAATTAAGTTCAATCGCCATATGTTCACGGTGACCTAAATTGACGGTGGTAGCATAAAAAATATTACCCTTTTGCCCATCATATTCCACCTGGTAATCACTGATGTAATTATAATCAAACCCTATAGAAAACGCGCTTTTATAGCTGTACATCAACTCATAATCGGTTGAATATTGGGGCTTTAAAAATGGGTTACCCATCCATTCGCTGTATTTATCGGTAATGGTTACAAACGGGTTCAGATCCTGGTAATAAGGGCGGTCAATACGCCTGCCATAAGTCAGGTTTAACGAATGAGAACCTGATGTATCTAACTTGTAGGACAAATAAGTGGTAGGAAACAAGCTGGTATAATGTTGTGTAAATGAAGAATCCGGGCTTTGTGCGTTACCTAACTGGTGTCCTTTAACATTTGTGTTTTCGGCACGTAAACCGGCTTGAATAGAAAACCGCTTAAAATCTTTATTAAAGTTTATATAGGCCGCGTTAATGTTTTCATTATACAGGAAACGGTTGGTATTGTTATTATCTACCGAGGCTACGTTGTTTATAACATTAAAATAATTAGCCGAGTTATCTGTATTTACGTAACTGGTTTTAAAACCCGCCGATAGCTTCGCTTTACCTTTTAGCGGATGCGTATAATCTGCTTTAGCGGCATAAATATTTAGGTTAGCAGGCAAATTGCTAATAATATCCTGCGAGCTGCCTAAAACCCCACTCGCATTATAAGAATTGCTTAAAAAGGATTGGTTCCTGCTGTTGTTATATTTTAAATAATCCAGGTCAAACGTCAGCACTTTCCCCAAGCTGTCAAACTGGTGGCTGTAATTTAAATTAATACCGCCATTATAAAACTTACTGTTGGTATGGTTATTTCCGGTAATATTTGAATCTATTTTCCCGGTATTGTCTTTTAGGGTACTGTATACCGGGTTATAATTATTGCCGGATGACATAGAACCGGTAAGCACTATACCTATGGTAGTTTTGGGCGATAAATAATAATCCATACCCAACTTTACGTTTGGATTATAGTTTTTAGGATGAAAAAAGGCCACCTCATTATAAACCGAGGTTACATTACCTGTGCTACCCAAATAGGTCCTGCCCAAGTCCAGCCGCCTATAATTGTTTTGAATGCCGTAACCGATATTAGCAAATAAGTTTACTTTGTTTTCATGATAATTAAGGTTCACGCTTTCAAGCGTGCGCCAATATTCTGCCTTACCAACACTTGCAGATACTGAACCATTAAACCCTTTGACCTTTGATTTTTTTGTTTTAATATTGATCACCCCCGCATTGCCCGAAGCATCATACTTAGCCGGCGGATTAGACATTAGCTCAATCTGATCTAACATGGAGGCCGGTAATGATTTCAAATAGTTGGCCAAATCCTCGCCCGACAAGTAGCTTGGCTTATCATCAATCATCACCATTACCCCGGTTTTACCTTTAAAGGTGATAGTACCATTTTCGTCGACCGTTACCCCCGGCGATTTTTCCAGCACCTCCAGCGCGTTGGCACCAGTGTTTGAAATAGATGCCCCCACATTAACCACCGTACGATCTATCTTTTGCTCAATAAATGCTTTAGGCGCTTCTATCTCCACCTGTTTTAATGCTTTACTGGATGGTGTAATTATAATAGCAGGTAAAACAAGCTGTTGCTGCGATGCTAAACTAAACGATTCACCTTTGTAATTCAGATAGCCGATATAGGTTATTTTAATCCGATAATCGCCATTTTTAAGGTTAGTAAATGCGAAGCTGCCATCGGCATTACCCAGCACGGTTTTTATAATTACAGAATCTTTGGCGGTCATTAAAACTACGGTAGCGCCATCAATTGGTTTTTGCATATTGTCAAGCACCTGGCCGGATATTTTAGCAACTGTTGTTTGGGCATCAGCAAAATTTAGGGCAAAGCATAGCCATGTGGTTAAAATAACCAGTATTATAGTTTTCATCTATTATGATTTTATGTAGCTTATTTCCGGCGCTTAAGATGTTCTATGGAAATAACAACCATGTAACAAGAACCATTATTTTAGAATAGTTGCTTTATTCGGTAAAGATTTGACAACTTTAAAAAAATTGCCAAATCTGACAGGTGGTTATTTTGCCTTACGGATATAAATATTACCGTTCATATTTTTCATTAACACCTCGGGGCCGCCGCCGCCTATTTTACCATATACCCAATCTTCAATATTTAAATGGTACATACCATCTTTAACTGTTTTGGTGGTTTTGGGCTGTGATGGGTCGGGAGTCATTTCAAAATCGCTGTAAACCTGCCCGCGGTCTGATCTTACTTTCATATTTCCCTTAAAACTGGCGGGGAAAGTAACATCCACATTTCCGTTTAACGTACTAAAGGCCATAGCCGCCTTAGGGTCAATACTTTTAAACGTCACCAACACTTTACCATTAACGGTATTGGCAACAACTGATCCTGAAATATTAAACAGGTTGATATAACCATTGGTATTCTGTATTTCTAAATCACCGCTTACATCGCTCACCACAATGCCGCCATTATTAATGGTGCTCAATTTAATACTGTTGGCCACTTGCGGAACCTTAATTACCAGGTTAGTTCCTCTCATTGAGCCTTCTGATTGTACCCTTACCTCATTATTTTTTTCATGCGCGGTAACGTCTATATTTTCACCTCCGCCTATGCGCCGCATGCCCGCCGAATTTTCAGGTTCCCTTTTACG
>DASWOZ010000276.1:0-11803 GCA_036398535.1 Mucilaginibacter sp.
CAAATACGTTATCTTCAAATACATCCCAGCCACCAAAAACAATATCGTTTAAGTTAGCCAATGGTACAAAATCCTTTATTTTCGGTCGACGGTTTTCTGTTCTTTTACCTAAACGGATAGTACCCATTTGTGTAACAGAACCTATTGGTTGTGATATGCCTTTTTTTACAGCTTCAACACCAGCAATTAGTGTAGTAGCCACAGCGCCTAATCCAGGTAATAAAATACCCAATTTGCCCTCGGCGGGTTTAATGTTACTTTTCATTATATGATTATTTATTTATTTTTAAGCCAGTTGTTAGTTTTGTACCAGCTAAGTGTTTCCGTTAATCCGGTTTGTAAATCATACGCCGGATTGAAATTGAGTTCATGTTTTGCTTTTTCAATGCTACATGACCAATTAACAGCTTTTAGCTCATTCAGTTTTTCGATATTGATAACAGGGGCTTTATTGCTCAAAGAACCTACTTTTTCTGAAATAAAAGCAATCATTTTTACAAACTTTACCGGAATATGAAATTTAAGGGTTTTAACCTTTAGCAATTTCCGGGTAATATTTGCCAATTCGTACCGATTGTAAAACTTGCCGTCGGCCAGATTATAGCTATTTTTGTTACCTGTATGTAAAGCTAATAGGGTTGCTTTTGCCAAATCATTAACATATATAAAGCTAAGTTGTTGTTCAATATGACCTATGTATGGCTCTATCCCTTTGGCTACCTGTTTTAAAAATATAAAAATGTCCTTATCCCTTGGCCCGTAAACAGCAGTTGGCCTTAAAATGGTGTAATTTAAGTTTTCAATTTTTTTTAACTGATCTTCTGCTAATAATTTACTTCTGCCGTAAGCGGTTACCGGTTGTGGCACGCTTTCTTCAGTTATAGCATCATTTAAATGATGAAGAGGACCAATGGCAGCCAGGCTGCTGATGAAAACAAACTTTTTAAAATTGTCGCCGCTTGTAATAGCTGCCTGCGCTAAATTAACTGTGTATTCGGCATTTATCTGGTTATACTCGCTTGCAGACCGGGCACGAGTAGCACCGGCAGCATGAATAATATAATGGTATTGTTTTACTTGCAGATGCTTTTTTAAAATCTCTTTATCATCAAACTCAATATAATCATATTGAATATCTAAATGTTTCAGATGATCTGTTTTGCTGGTTTTTCTTACTGCTGCAAATACTTCCAGATTATTTTTTAGTGCTTCCAAAATCAAATGGTATCCTACAAATCCGCTTGCGCCTGTTATCAGCACCCGTTCCTTCATATCGCTTTTTCGTACAGGCGGTAGGTTTTGTAAGGGTCGCCACCGATGGCTATAATGGCCCTGTTCATTAAATCATTATGTTCCAGTATCCAACCGGCATCGGCAGCATTATATCCCTTTCGTACGTATTCTTTGATGATGGTAGCGTATAAACAGGCTTCGATACCCATTTTACGGTAGCCGTCAATCACTCCCAGCGCATATATGCGGATGCCTTTTATTTTCTTTTTATTGAATAAGAGTTTAAATATTCCGGTAGGCAGAAGTCTGCCTTTTTTGATCGTTTTAAATAGCTGGTTATAATCGGGCAGGGCAATGCCAAAGCCCACTATTTTACCTTCCTGTTCGGCAATAACGCAAAAATCAGGGTCAAGGATCAGTTTCAGATCTTTAGCCAGATATTTGAATTCTTCTTCAGTAAAAGGTACAAACCCCGTATTTTTATCCCAGGCCTTGTTATATACTTCCTGTAGTTTTCGTGTCTCTTCCTTAAAGTTTTTCAGATCGACGTTGCGGATAATAACGTTGTTCCTTTTAAGGCGCTCCTTCAGGTTGTCAAGTAGTTTAACAGATTTGTCGTTAAATGCGTTGCCTTTCCAACTCCATGCAATCAGGTCTACCTGCTTTTCAAATCCAGCCTTTTCTACCAGTCCGGTATAGTAAGGATAGTTATAGGTGTACATTAGCACGGGTGGCGAATTAAACCCTTTTACCAACAGGCCAGAGGCTTCATTGGTCGAAAAATTAACAGGCCCAATAAACTTCTGATCAATGCCCTTGGTTTTCAGCCAATCAGCAGCGGTTTTAAAAAGGAGATCGGCCGCATCCTGATCGTCAATGCAATCAAAAAAGCCCCAAAAACCATCGTTAGTATGATTAATTTCGTTATGGGCATTATTCAGGATAGCCGCTATACGCCCAATAACAGTTTTATTGTCATACAACAAAAAACATTGCAATGAATTGTGTTTATGAAAGGGATGCTTGGTTAGCAGATCCCTTTGCGCTATAAACAATTCCGGTACATAATTCGGATCGTCTTTGTACAGATCATGAGGAAAATCTATAAAAGCAGCCAGTTCGTTTTTTGAATAAACCGGTACTATTCTTCTCATATCTTTTCTTTAATGGAACTTACCCCCACATCTTTAAATGCCTTAGCTATTTTTTCGACAGCTTCATCAATTTGTGCAAATGTGTGTGTAGCCATTAATGAAAAACGTAATAAAGATGAATCTGAAGGCACAGCAGGCGAAACAACCGGATTAACAAAAATACCTGAATTTTGCAGGTGTTTGGTCACCAGGAATGTTTTATCATTATCGCGAACATAGATAGGCAATATCGGGCTTTCAGTAGGGCCAAGGTCAAAACCTTCTTCCAGTAAAAGTTTCATGGCATAATTGGTATTATCCCACAACCTTTGAATACGTTCAGGCTCGGCTTCAATAATATCCATTGCTGCAATTACACTGGCTACAGAGCCAGGCGTCATGCTGGCACTAAACATTAATGAGCGCGCGCGATGTTTAAGATAATCAATAGTTTCGGCATCACTGGCAATAAAACCACCTAATGAAGCTAATGACTTACTAAAGGTACCCATTATCAGATCAACTTCATTTGTTAAACCAAAGTGCGAAGCTGTACCTGCGCCGTTATGACCTATAACTCCTAAGCTATGGGCGTCATCAACCATTATATTAGCACCATACTGATCAGCTATTTCAACAATCTCCGGAAGTTTAACAATGTCACCTTCCATGCTGAATATACCGTCAACAGCAATCACCTTAACAGCCTCTTCAGGTAAGATGCTCAGCTTGCGCTGAAGATCTTCCATATCATTATGAGCGTATTTAATAACTTTTGAAAATGAAAGACGGCTGCCATCAATTAAAGAGGCATGATCATATTCATCTAATATCAGATAGTCGTTTCTGCCGGTAATGCATGACAGTACTCCCAGGTTTACCTGGAAACCTGTACTAAATAATACCGCCGCTTCCTTACCAACGTAAGTAGATAATCTGTTTTCTAATTCAACATGTATATCAAGTGTACCATTCAAAAATCTTGACCCCGCACAACCTGTACCATATTTATCAATTGCTCTTTTTGATGCTTCTTTGATCTTTGGATGATTAGTCAGACCCAGATATGAGTTTGAACCAAACATTAACACTCGCTTGTTGTCTATGATAACTTCAGTGTCCTGTCCAGACTCAATGGGCCTGAAATAAGGATATAATCCTTTCTCCCTGATCATTGCTGCATCTCTAAATTGAGCAATCTTATCATGTAGTTTTTTAACCATGTATTAACCCTGCTTAAATTTTTTGTAAAAATACCATGAATAAGTTTATAACCTATATTTAGTATGTAATTTTTTTAAACATCTACTTTCTCACAAAATCGAAAGGTATTCTCAACCCGCAAATTAATTAAAATTTTTATTTATTTACTGCCTCTATTTTTCATTTTTTTAAAAAAACAACAATTAACAGACGGATTAACTGCTTTTGTGTAGTATTTAAGTAAAAAAGCGATTCCTGGTTTTTTATTAATCATAAATATGCCATATTCGCATTCCTAATAAATTTAATCAAAATCGGCAACCTCTCATTGGTTGTCATTAAGTTTACCAGATCGAACGATCATTTTCCATCGCATGAAAAAAATACAATTATTGTTGATAATTAATTTAACATTCATTTTACATTCTGTCGTTTTTGCACAGGCCAATAATGATACCATTCCTGGTAATCTTACTCTAAAGCAATGTATTGTTTATGCCTTGCGTAATCAACCAGCGGTAAAGCAGGCATCCATTGACCAGGAAATTAATGAAAAGGATATAAAGATAGCTTTATCTTCATGGCTGCCGCAGGTTACTTCGTCAAATTTATATGAACATTACTTTAAGGGCAGCCCTGTTGCTACATCAGGTAGTGCGGCTTTGCCTAATATAGGGTCAAACATCAGTGAATATTCTGCACTGGGTTTACAGGCAAGTCAGGTTATATATAATAATGATGTGTTACTTGCTGCAAAAACCGCTAATTATTCAAGATTGTACTACAAACAAAATACAATAAGCAGCCAAATTAACGTAGTATCAGATGTAAGTAAGGCGTTTTTTGATGTTTTGTTATCGCAAAGGCAATTGGAAATTATTAATGAAGATATATTGCGGCTGCAACGGAGCCTGAAAGATGCCTATAGCCGTTATCAATCTGGCGTAACCGATAAAATTGATTATAAGCAAGCTACTATAGCGTTAAACAATTCAATAGCGAGCCGTAAACAAATTGAGGAGGCCATACATAGTAAGCTGGCTTATTTGAAACAAATAATGGGGTTAAATCCTGCCAATCCTGTGAGTCTGGTATATGATTCTACCCGTTATGAAAAGGAAGCTATTATTGATACCAACCAAAGACTGGATTATACCAACCGTATAGAATATCAATTATTACAAACAGAAAGAAATATTAAAGGCTTAAGTATCCCTTATTATAAGTGGGGGTTTTTACCTTCTGTATCGGCGGTAGGGAGTTACAATTGGGTATATTTAAATAACAGATTTTCTGATCTGTATAGCCAGTCATATCCAAACGCTTATGCCGGAGTTACCTTAAGTTTTCCGATTTTTACCGGGACTAAAAGACTGCAAAATTTAACCCGGGCAAAATTACAGGTAGAACGGGCCGATCTGGACATTGTTAATTCGCAATATACTATTAATACAGAATATGTACAGGCGCTGGCCAGCTATAAGAGCAATTTTACAAACTGGCAGGTACTTAAACAAAACGTTGACCTGGCAAAAGATGTGTACAATGTAGTTAGCATTCAGTACCGCGAGGGTATAAAGGTTTATCTTGATGTAATTGTAGCACAATCAGACCTGCGTACGGCTGAACTTAATTATTACAATGCGCTCTTCCAGCTATTATCAAGCAAAATTGACCTGGAAAGATCATTAGGCACGCTTAGCGTACAATAAATATTAGAATCGACTTTAAAATCATACTATACAAACGAAAATTACCCGAATGAAAAAAAAATATATTTTTTGGTTAGCCCCGGTAGCATTATTAATAGCCTCATGCGGCGATAAAACACAGCAAAATGCGGCTGCTGCTAACCCGCCAACCGCTGTAAATGTAGTAGAAGCTAAAACCGGCGATGCCGTTTATTATGATAATTATCAGGGTACGGTATCAGCATTAAATAATGTTGAGCTGCGCAGCGAAGTATCTGGTTTTATTACCGGTATATTTTTTAAAGAGGGTGATGTTGTACAAAAAGGTAAAGAATTGTATGAGATTGACAGGCGCAAATACCAGGCAGCGGTTGATCAGGCACAGGCAAACCTGCTTAGCGCTCAAGCCAATTTGATTAAAGCTCAAAAAGATGTTGACCGTTATAACATGTTATTGAAAAATGACGCGGTAGCCCGACAAACGGTTGACCAGGCAACGGCAACTTATGAAACCAGTAAAGCCCAGGTTGCTGTAGCAAAAGCCCAGCTTGAATCAGCAAAAACAGATTTTTCATATTCTATTATAACTGCCCCCTTTACCGGGAGAATAGGTATTTCACAGGTTAGGCTTGGTGCACAGGTTACGCCGGGTACAACCTTATTAAACACTATTTCAAGTGAGGATCCTATCGCGGTTAATATAGTAGCAGATCAACAGGATATTAACCGTTTCTACAAGTTTCAGAATAAAAGTACAGATTCAACTTTTAAACTGCAACTATCTGATGGCTTGACTACTTATAATAAACCCGGAAAGGTGTTGACCATAGACAGGGGGGTTAATAATCAAACAGGTACAGTTACCATACGTATACAATTCCCTAATGAGCAGGATGTACTAAAGGATGGTATGAGTGTTGTTTTAAAAGTATTAAACGAGCAATCAGGCAACAGGGTATTAATTCCATATAAAGCAGTGGCCGAGCAAATGGGTGAGTTCTTTGTGTTTGTATCGCAGGATACCATTGCTAAACAACATAAAGTTGTCTTGGGGCCAAGAATAGGATCGGACATTGTAATTATGAATGGAATTAACCCGGGAGATAAAGTGATAACCGAAGGTTTTCAACGTTTGAGAGATGGCGGAAAAATCGTACTTGGCGGCCCTGCAGAGGCAGCACAGGGTAAAGCAGCATCACCGCAGGGAAAATAATCTATAGTTTTAAAGAGAAAAGAATGATCGCAGATACTTTTATAAGAAGACCGGTTACAGCTATTGTTATATCCTTAGTAATAGTTGTAGTTGGTATTATATCCATATCTACCCTGGCCATAGGCCAGTATCCTGATATTACCCCGCCTACGGTTAATATCACTGCTACTTATACCGGTGCTGACGCGCTTACTGTTGAGCAAACTGTGGCAACGCCTGTAGAAGTGCAGGTTAACGGTACGCCCGGTATGACCTATTTGCAAAGTAGCAGTACCAGTAACGGGCAAATGACCATGGTTGCCAATTTTGAGGTAGGTACAGATATTAACGTGGCAACCCTTGATGTACAGAACCGTGTATCTATTGCAACACCCGCGTTGCCGCAGGAGGTACAGCGTTTGGGTATAACTACACGTAAACGTAACCCGAGTATTTTACTACTGGTAGCTATGTATGCGCCTAAGGGAAGCCATAATGTTACTTTTTTAGATAATTATACCAACATATATGTACGTGACGCTTTATTAAGAACCAAAGGTGTGGGTGACGTGTTTACCCGTGCTGATGACTTTAGTATGCGTATATGGCTTAAACCGGATAAACTGGCTGCTTTAGGAATGACGGCGACTGACGTTACTAATGCATTGCAGGAACAAAATGCACAGGTAGCAGCCGGTTCTGTGGGTGCTACGCCGCAAGAGAATGGACAAAGCTTTGAGTACACCGTACTGGTGCAGGGCAGGCTTTCAAAACCGGAAGAATTTGCTAACATTATTGTAAAAACACAACCCAATAATGGTGCTATAGTACATTTAAAAGATGTGGCCCGCGTTGAGTTAGGTAAGTTTAACTATGCGGGTAATTCATTTGTGGATGGTAAAAGAGCTTCGTATTTATTGGTTTACCAGTCACCAAACAGTAATGCGCTTGAAACCGCTGATAATGTTTACGCTACAATGAACGAGTTGAAAAAAGCTTTTCCCGCGGATATAGACTATGTTGTGCCGTTTGAATCAGTTACCGTAGTAAAGGTTTCTGTACATGAAGTTGTTGTTACATTGGTTATTGCGCTTGTGCTGGTTATTGTAGTGGTATTCTTATTCCTGCAAAGCTGGCGCACCACGCTTATACCTGTTTTGGCTATTCCGGTATCTATTATAGGTACATTCATCTTTTTTATACCACTCAATTTTACTATTAACACACTTACCTTATTTGGTTTTGTACTGGCCATAGGTATTGTGGTGGATGATGCGATTGTGGTGGTAGAGGCTGTACAGCATTATATGGACGAGGAAGGTATGTCGCCAAAAGATGCTACTACACATGCTATGCAAGATATATCTGCGCCGGTTATTGCCATTGCCTTAATATTAGCGGCAGTGTTTGTACCGGTAGGGTTTATACCGGGTATAGTGGGGCGGCTTTACCAACAGTTTGCGATAACCATAGCTATATCGGTATTGATTTCGGCTTTTGTTGCGCTATCATTAACACCGGCACTGTGTACATTAATATTAAGACCACATAAGCTGGATGAAAAGTCAAAGGGGCTGGACAAATTCTTTTTTAAATTCAACAGCTGGTTTGAACGGATAAGCAGTAAATACCGTAATGGCGTTGATAAGGGGATAAAAAATTCCAAATTCGTCATTATTATACTCGTTTGTATCATTGCCGGAGTTATCTTGTTATTTGAGAAAAAGCCTACCGGATTTATTCCTTTGGAAGATGACGGACGTGTTTATCTTACTTATGATTTGCCCGAGGCATCATCAACGCAAAGAACGGTTGACATTTTACATCAGATGATGACAATGTTGGATAGCGTACCTGAAATAGATCACTACGCGGCTCTTGGTGGCTTTAACGTGCTTACTTCTGCTACTAAATCAAACAGTGCTTCTATATTTTTGCAGCTAAAGCCGTGGGATGATCGTACGGGAGAGGAACATGATGTGTTTCATATTGTAGCAAGGTTACAAAAAAAGCTGACGCGTTTTAAAGAGGTTAATGCAAACGTTATTGCGCCACCGGCTATTCCGGGTTTGGGTAACTCTGCAGGTTTCTCTTTCATATTAGAGGAAAAACAGGCCGGGGGTGACATTAAGAATTTTGAAACCGTAATGAATACTTTCTTAGCCGAAGTAAATAAACGGCCAGAGATAGCCAAAGCATTCTCTTTCTTTACAGCAAAAACGCCGGCATATCAATTAACTATAGACCGTGAAAAAACCAAGAAATTAGGGGTGCTTATATCTGATGTAAATAACGCGTTGCAGGTTTACATGGGTAGTTCATATATCAATGACCTTACCATTTACGGCCGGACTTTTCACGTACTGGCGCAGGCCGATACTAATTATCGTACCACTATTCAGGATATAGGCCAATATTATGTGCGGAATCAACAGGGTACCATGGTGCCTTTAAGCGCGGTAACCAGCTATAAGGTAATAGAGAATGCGCCATTGATTACGCACTATAATCTGTTTCGCTCAACCGAGATTGATGGTACTGCCAAACCGGGTTATAGTAGCGGTGACGCGTTAAAGGCTTTAGAAGAAGTGGCTGCTAAAACGTTACCGCAAGGCTTTGGGTATGAATTTTCGGGTTTAAGTCGTGAAGAAAAATTATCTGGCTCAAAAACTATTTACATATTTGCTTTATCTATTGGTTTTGTGTTCTTGTTTTTGGCTGCACTTTATGAAAGCTGGTCGGTACCATTCTCTGTATTGCTTGCAGTACCGCTTGGTGCCTTTGGTGCCATTTTATTCCTGACGCTTAATAAGAGTTTGGATAATAACGTATACGCACAAATTGGATTGATCACCTTAATTGGTTTGGCAGCTAAAAACGCCATCCTGATTGTGGAGTTTGCCAAAGAACGTGTGGATAGGGGTATGGAGCTTGAAAAGGCAACATTAGAAGCCGTTAAATTACGTTTGCGACCAATTATCATGACATCAATGGCATTTATATTGGGTGTATTACCATTAGTGTTTGCATCAGGTGCGGGTGCTGTGGCACGTAGAACTATTGGCTGGACCGTATTTGGTGGTATGCTTGCAGCCACATCATTAGCTATATTTATAGTGCCGGTTTTATATTATGTAATTACCAAGGTTGCTTACGGCAAGAAAGGGTTGGCGGAGCTGGAGAAAAATTACAAACCCGACCCCGAGCGTGATAATGTACTTTAATAATAAAATAATAGTAACAGAAAAATAGCCCGGTAAGGGCTATTTTTTTGACTAAAAGTTTTGATCAGTTTTCAGGCTGAAGCTATACCATTTATTCTGCTTTAAAAAATCGAGTCCGGTTTTAGGTACTTTTTTCCTTTAGTTGAACTAAGTAAGCCACATACCAATAGTTGGTACCAATATTTATACAGCTTTCCATTTCAATAAAACGGTGTCCTTTTACGGCAACAAATACGTTTTATGCTTCACAATGAGGCACAAAAATTAGATATGAGAGGAATAAAAAAGTATAAAAAGGAATTTTGACATAAAAATTGAATTTAAGAATATTCCAAATTATAAAATATTAAGCATAAACTAATACCTGAGTATCAATAACTAAGCTATTAACAATTTATTAATAGCCTTTGATGAAATCATATCTTAAGGTTGAATTAGTTAAGTTGGAATTAAATAATTAACTACTATGGCAAAGTATTTGTTAAGCAGGTGTTAATTATCTACTATTTACTAAAGAACACAACAATGAAAAAATCAACAAAATTAGTAGCCACAGCAATAGCTGCTGTCGCACTATTTATCGGAACTAATGTAAATGCACAAATTATTACACCCAATAAATTGCGTTTGGGATTTGGAGTTGAAGGTGGTTTAGTTACCGGAAATGCTCATGATTATTCTAACCTTGAATTAGGTGGTACCGCAAGATTGCAATATGGCTTGTCAAATAATTTGGCCATTACGCTAACATCTGGTTATTATAACTTTTTTGGTAAAGAAGAACCAGGTACTACGGTTAACTACCAATCATTAGGTATGGTTCCAATTAAAGCAGGTATAAAGGCTTTCTTTACCCCAAACTGGTATTTTGGTGCAGAGGTGGGTGCCGGTATAGAAACCAAAACCTTTTTACCTCAAGGTGTAGATGAAGATTTTGTTAATAAAGACACCAAGCTGATCTTGTCTCCGGCAATAGGTTATGCAAGCAAGCACTGGGATGTTGGTGTACGTTATGAAAACTATTCGGGCCAGAGCAATAACTATGGGCTTGTTGGCTTACGTTTAGCATATGGATTTGGATTGTAACGTATGAGATTAAACTAAAAAGAGCAATCCGGGATATTCCGGATTGCTCTTTTTAGTTTAATAAAATCCAATTTCTATTTTAACTTTCCTAAAGCCTCCTTTATACGTTTCATAGCTTCTATCAGTTTTTCTTCGGCAGCGGCATATGAGATACGGATTGATTTGGTATCGCCAAATGAATCACCGCCAACGGTAGCTACGTGTGCTTCTTCCAATAAATAAATACTTAGTTCATCAGCATCATTAATGGTTTTGCCATTATAGCTTTTTCCAAAAAATGAAGTTACGTTAGGGAAGAAGTAAAATGCTCCGTCGGGAAGGTTTACTTTAAGCCCATCAATAGCTGAAAGCAGGCTGTAAACCAGGTCACGGCGTTTTTTAAATTGCTCACGCATCGCCAAAACGGTTTCTAATCCACCTTCATAAGCTGTAACGCCTGCGCGTTGAGTAATAGAGCTGGTACCTGATGTAATTTGTCCCTGTAATTTATCAAAAGCGGCGGCGGTTTCTTTGCTTGATGCAGAGTAACCTATGCGCCATCCGGTCATGGCATATGATTTTGAGAAGCCGTTTATAATAATAACCCGGTCTTTTATACTATCAAATTGGGCTATTGATTCGTGCTTTTCGCCATAATTGATATGTTCGTAGATCTCGTCAGACATGATATAGATCTGCGGATGTTTTTCAAAAACTTTAGCTAAACCTTCCAACTCGCCTTTGCTGTAAACACTGCCGGTAGGGTTGCTTGGCGATGAAAACATGAACAATTTTGATTTTGGTGTGATAGCCGCTTCTAATTGCTCGGGAGTGATTTTAAAATTGGCCTCAACAGTAGTATCTATGAAAACACTTTTGCCTTCGGCTAATTTTACAACTTCCGAATAAGATACCCAATAAGGAGTAGGAATGATTACTTCTTCGCCCGGGTTTACCAAACATAATACCGCGTTGGCAATAGCTTGTTTGGCGCCTGTAGAAACAACTATCTGGCTAAAGTCATAATCAAGGCCATTTTCGTTTTTTAATTTATTTGCAATG
>DASWOZ010000277.1:0-11154 GCA_036398535.1 Mucilaginibacter sp.
TTGCTTCAACCGCACATTCCCTCGCATTGCCCTTGTTTCGCAATGACATGGTGGGGATATTGGGATGGATAGATTGGTAATGAATGGTAATGACTAAAATAAAAATTATGTCATTGCGAGCGGAGCGTGGCAATCTCATCCCTGATAGGCTAACCCGCTATCTGTCAACGAGGAGATTGCTTCAACCGCACAAGCTCCGCGCATTGCCCTTGTTTCGCAATAACATGGTTCTTAATTATGATCACTCCCCGCCCCTTACCTTTTTTACAGTTAGTATATCCTGCCCGGTAGCATCGCCCTGCTCCTGTAATTTGCCAAATGCGGCTGCCGTAGCGTAGTTCACTATTTCTTGTGGTTCGTGGTGATTATAAAAGCCATAAATAAGACCGGCCATAAAGCAATCACCGCTGCCTGACCGGTCAACAACAACACCACAATTAAACTCGGGTGAATTAAACTGCTGTCCGTTAGTATATAAAGTAGTATAGTAATGTGTGTGGTTGGTTTCGCTGTCAAACCTAAAGGTGTTGGCTACCGTTTTCACCTTCGGGAACCTTTGCATAATTTCAACTGATGTTGCCTTAGCATGTTCCAAATAAACCTGCCTGTTTGCTTTTATATGAATATCATTATCAATCGCGGTGCCTAACAGGCTGTTTGCGCTCCATATATTACCCATTACCAAATCACAATGTTCAAGCAATGCAGGCATAATTTCAACGGGAGATTTACCATACTTCCAAAGGCGCTGACGATAGTTCAGATCCATAGAAATAGTAATATTTTTACGTGATGCCGCTTCTAATGCTTCCAGGCAAACATCCGCTACGTTTTCATTCAATGCGGGGCTTATTGCTGTTAAATTAAACCAGCTTACATCTCTAAATACCTTGTCCCAGTCAATCATACCGCGTTTCAACTCAGAGAATGAAGAACCGGTGCGGTCATAAATTACACTTCCTTTTAAATCGGCACCCCGCTCTAAATAATAAATGCCGACGCGGGTGCCGGCAAGTAATATGGATGATGTAAATATTCCCTTATATTCCAGGTAATCTATCACATGGTGCGACATGAAATTATCGGGCAATACGGTGCAATACTTAACCGGTACGTTCCACCCGGCAAGGGCTGTTGCTGCATTTGCTTCGGCACCACCCATGTACAGGTAGAAGGGGTGCTTTTCTACCCCCTCGTCTTCCTGCGGCGCAGGTGAAATGCGAAAAAGCAGCTCGCCAAAACATAATACCTTACTTATCACAAATTGAAATATTCTTTTGCGTTAAAGTAACAAATATCTTTAATAATCTTTCCTATCCAATCAATATCATTTGGCAATTCTCCATTTTCTATATCTGTAGCAAACAAGTTACATAATATCCTTCTGAAATACTCATGACGGGGGTAAGACAGAAAGCTGCGAGAATCAGTCAGCATACCCACCATACGGCTCACCAAACCAATATTTGACAAAGTATTTAACTGTTGGGTCATACCGTCTTTTTGATCCATAAACCACCATGCCGAACCAAATTGAATTTTACCTGCAACGGTGCCATCATTAAAATTCCCCGTCATAGCTGCAAATAATTCATTATCAGCCGGGTTAAGGTTATATAATATAGTTTTAGCCAGTTGATTAGTTGTATCCAAGGTATTTAAAAATTTAGACAGGGTTTTTCCCTGTATAAAATCACCTATAGAATCCCAGCCGGTATCAGGGCCTAATTCACTTAGCGCACGGGTGTTGTTATTACGTAAACCACCTAAATGATATTGTTGCACCCATCCTTTCTCATGATCCCATAACGCAAACTGGATCAACATAAATGATTTAAACTTAGCGTTCTCTAAAGGCGAAATAGCTTGTTTACTTCTTATCTTTTGGAATATCGCTTTAATTTCCTGCTCGGTATAGTCTTCCGCATAAATATTTTCCAGTCCATGGTCTGATATCATACAACCATTATCGGCAAAATAATCGTGGCGACTTTTTAGTGCTTTCAGATAGCTCTCCAAATCATTAATATCTATATCGGCTACAACCTGCAATTGGTCAAGGTAGCTGTTTAAAAATTCAATATCTTCAGAGTACATGGCTTTATCCGGCCTGAAAGCAGGCAATACCTTTGTTTCAAAACCATCTCTACTTATTTTTTGGTGATGCTCCAGGTTATCCAACGGGTCATCTGTAGTGCCTATCAACTCTACATTTTTACCCCTGATGATGTTACGAACACTATACTCTGGCGATTTTAATTTCTCGTTACACTCATCATATATTTTGCGTGCAGTATCGGCCGATAAAATATCATGAATACCGAAATAACGCTGCAACTCCAAATGCGTCCAGTGATACAACGGATTACGCATGGTATATGGCGTGGTTGCCGCCCATTTTTCAAATTTCTCCCAATCGCTTTTATTACCGGTTATATATGCCTCATTAACGCCATTGGCACGTAAAGCACGCCATTTATAATGATCGCCATTTAACCAAATATGGGTAAGGTTATCAAAATTAATATCATTGGCAATTTGATCAGGCGGTAAATGGCAATGATAATCTATAATTGGCATTGCGCTGGCGTAATTGTGGTATAATTTTTTAGCGGTTTCTGTTTGTAATAAAAAGTCTTGGTCCAGGAAATTTTTCATTTGGCTTATTCTAATTTACAGGCTATTTATCGTAGCATAAATAGCCATAATTTTTTGATGGAAACAGGTCTTTTAGCGCCCAGTTGCAATCGATTACGAAAATAGAATATTTTACCTGAATTATTAAGAATAAAATCAAAATAGCTGCAGCTTATTTTGTGTGTACCAACAGTTCGGCCAACAGGGCAGAAATACTTACAGATGCTGTGGCGATAATATCATCGGCAGCACCGTAATAAATGTATAAAGTATCATCAAACAAGGCAGTACCGGTAGGGAAAACTACATCATCCACGTCACCCGTCAGTTCATATTCTTCTTCGGGTTTAAACAGCGGATAAGGCAATCTTGTAATTTCCTTGCGCGGGTCATCCAGGTCAAGCAGCGCCGCACAAGCCGAGTATTCAAAACCCTTTACCGCGGCATCTTTAACACCATGATAAATCACCAGCCAGCCATGTTCCGTTTCAATGGGTGGGCAGCCACCGCCTATATATCTTATCTCATGCGCATATTTAGGCGATATAACCGTGTTTTCATCCAGGTGTCTTATATAGTCCTCCCAAAATTCTTTGGTAAGCTCCTGCAAGCTGTTAACTGCTGTGATTTGTATGCCAGGTTTAATACGATGCAGAAAAGTTAATTTTCCGTTTATTCTGCGGGGGAAAAATACAAGGTCCTTATCCATCACTACGGTATTTACAATATCGTAGTTGTTGGCATAACTGTCGCTGATATCAGGATTGCTTTTTATTAACCGGGCAAAATCAGCATAAGGTATTTGTGGTACAATTATTCCCTTCCGTTCCCAATTCATCAGATCTGCGGATGTTGCGTAGGCACCCAGGGCATCTTTACCATCATACGCGATATAGCTCAAATAAAATAAGTCATCTATTTTAACTACGCGCGGATCTTCCATCCCGTGTAATTCATAATCCATTTGCGGGGCTAAAGCAGGCTGGTTACTGCATGTTGCAACTGTTAAAGGATCACTTAATTTACAATACCCAATTGATGAGTAATTACCCTGCCGCACCGCCCGGTAAAAAAGATGAATATCGTCGCCATCGCGGATAACAGCGGGATTTAAAACGCCCTCGTTCTCAAATTCGTGATCAGATTGCCTGAGTAATACACCTTCCTTTTTTACAGATACCATAAGTTATGTTTGATAAACATATCAAACAATACGATGGCAAAATGTTTTAAATTATCGGTTACAACGTCAATTCCTGACGAATAGGTCACAAACTCAAAACCAATAGGAATATTTTAAATATCAAATCCCTTTTTATACTTTCCTATACGATCTAAACAAGCTATAATACCTTCAATAACACGCTTGGTTTCGTTAGGGTCTTTGATACAAACAGAAGTTACACCGGCTTCTTTTGCAGGATAATCGTTTCCACCGGGGAAGATGGCATCGCCAATAAATAGCATTTCCCTTTTTTTGATATTTAATATTTTGCTTAATTTTTTGATGCCATAAGCCTTATCAATGCCGGGCTTGGTTATGTCAACCGATGTGGTACCGCCTAAATTAATTGAAAACTCAGGAATGGTGATACCCAACGCCTTTTGAATTTTTTTACGCTTGGCAAATTTAGGGTCCCAACTTTTTTTAGCTGCTAATGGTGCCTGCTGGCCCAATGCCGAAAAGGTGATCTGGCTACCCCTGTCCTCTATCTGCGCGCCCCACGTTTGAGTAGGTTTAATGCCTGATTTTTCTACTGCCTGGTTTAATGAATCAATGATCTTTGTTTTCTGGTCGTTGGTAAAATCCTCTGCATAAAGCTGTATCCAGCCTTTTTTGGCCTTGTACTGATAGAATTTTGTACCGCAGGTAGGCAATATGGATAAATTTTTAAGATTTTTGGTATTTTTCAGTTTATCCAATACCTGTTTTTCAAACTGTGGCCAATCACCACCGGATATGATAGCTACTTTTGCTACATCTAAAAGCGCATCTAAAACAGTTACCATATCTTTATCAATGGCCGCTTTACTTTCGGCCAATGTGCCGTCCAGATCAAAAACAATAAGCTTCTTCATTTACAATTATTTATTTAAAATCAAATCCGGCAATGCCACTTCTAATATCACCGTTTCGCTTCTTGGTATAAAACGGCAAGGGCCAACAGACGCGGGTAACAGCATCACTTCGCCTTTAGCCAGAGTGTAAATATCTGTTTTAGTTTGTATTTCGCTATCACCGCTTATACCAATCAAAACACGCGGCGCACCTTCCTCGCCTATTGTGAATAATGATTTGCAGGTAAGCCGCCACAACTTAAATTTATCCGAGTCAAATATTTTTTCTCTGAAAACACTTTTATCATCTTCCTTTACTGGCACATTAGGGCCAACATTGGTTATTGAAAAATCAATACAGGCAATAGCTTCATCAACCTGCAGGTTGCGCGGTTTACCTGTCTTTTCGTCTACCCTGTCCCAATCATACAAACGATAGGTAACATCACTATTCTGCTGTATCTCAAAAACCACCAGGTCGGCCAGTGTGTGTACCGTGCCTGCTTTTATAAAAACACTATCGCCCAATTCAGGCTGGAAGCTTGCCAGGTCATCTGCCACCTTATGGTCTGCCAGGTCTTTTTGCAAACTTTCCTTAGTGGTACCCGGTTTAAGCCCGGCATAAATCCGTCCTTCAGGTCCGGTTTCTAAAACTACCCAGGCTTCTGTTTTCCCGCTTTCACCATTGGGGATATACGCCTTTTTATCATCAGATGGATGCACTTGTACGGATAATACTTTTTGCGCATCTAAAAACTTGAGTAATAACGGGAAGCGGTCATAATTAACAGCATATCTGCCTAACAATTCATCTGCCGAATCAGCTAATAGCTCCTTTATAGTCTTTCCTTTCAGCAAACCTTCAGTTACGGTGCTTGGATGATCGTCCCTGTCGCTCAATATCCATGCTTCACCAATAGGATCATCAGGTGGTAATGGTTTACTCAATAAATTAGATAATCGCCTACCGCCCCATATACGGTATTGGTATATGGGTTCAAACTTTAACGGATATAAATCTATTTGTGTCATAAGTATTATCCCAATCCCTCTACTGTAGAGAGCGTCTTAATATTCCAATTATTAAACTTCCTTCTAAAAGTCACCCCCTGCCAAGAGAGATTTAAAGAGGACTCTTTTCCATTGATGCGCTATACTCACCACGTCTTGCAGCATTATCTACCGATACCCGGTGATATAATATTTTTTGTGCCGCGGTTACATTTTCATCCTTACCTCTCCACATTTCAAGCGCCGGCTGTTGTATGGCCCGTGCAAATGAAAAAGTAAGCGCCCATGGTAATTTACCTTTAAACTTTACATGCATAGCGTTTAAATGCGCTGAGGCTTTTTCTGCCGATTGACCGCCCGATAAAAACGCCACGCCCGGCACAATAGCAGGTACGTTTTCAAGCAGGCAATTCACTGTAGCTTCAGCTACTTCATCTATGCTGTTTTGCTTAGGCGAATCTTTTCCGGCTATCACCATATTAGGTTTCAGAATAATACCTCGCAAGTCAACCTGTTGCTTATGTAATTGATTAAATAGTTGTTGTAATGTTTTAGAAGTTACTTCCCGGCATTTTTCAATGGTGTGGTTGCCGTCCATCAAAACTTCGGGCTCAACAATGGGTACCATACCAGCCTCCTGGCATAAAGCGGCATATCTTGCCAGCAAATGTGTATTTGCTTCAATACAGCCTGGCGTTGGTGTACCATCGCCAATGGTAATTACAGCGCGCCATTTACAAAAACGAGCGCCTAAACTATAATACTTTGCCAATCTCTCCCGCAAACCATCTAATCCTTCAGTTATTTTTTCGCCGGGAAAACCCGCCATATCAATTGCACCCTCATCCACTTTAATGCCGGGTATAATTCCCGCCTTTTTTAATATGTCAACAAACAATTCACCATCTTTGGTGGTCTGGTATATCGTTTCGTCAAAAAGAATTGTACCGCTAATACATTTGCCAAAATCAGGTGTAGTTACTATCATTTCGCGGTAAGCACGACGATATTCTACGGTTTGCGGAATCCCCACTTCTGCAAATCTTTTATTACAGGTTGGTAAACTTTCGTCCATTGCAAGCAGGCCCTTGTCACCTGTCATTAATGCGGATGCAGTACTGATCAATTCGTTGATATTCATTGCGTTTTGTTTAGATCCAAGAATTTAGCGGTAAGAATTAAGATTAACGGGTTGTCTTGAATCCTGAATCTTAATTCCTGCCTTTAGCTTTAACACAATTAATGGGCAATTGTTGCACATAATAATTACTATTAAGTCATAATTTCAAACAAAAAAAGCAGCCCGGTTTTGAGCTGCTTTTCATAATAAAAATGTAAAGTTATTGATTTTTTATGGCACCACCTACAGCCGGCGCGGTAGCCGGACGGGCAACAGGAAAAATTACCCGCATGGTATCCAATTCGGCCATAGTGAACCCTTTGGTTCTCCCGGCTAATTGCGCACGTACGCGTTGTACGTCTGCGGCTTTAACTGTTGGTGCTTTGTTACCAAAGTCACTCCGTATATAGCTTAATGCCGATGCGATATATTCATCATCATTGCCGCCTAATGCAGGCATAACATCCGCATAAACCTTACCCTCAATAGGGCCGCTTAAACCCATTAATAAAATCCTTATCAGCTTAACCGGGTTACCGTTAACATCCGGGTTACCTGCAAGCGCAGGAGCAGGCTGCTCTTTTCCGCCTATGGATACCCCTTTACCATCGGCACCGTGACAGGTAGCACAAAGCTGTTTAAATATCAGCGATCCCTGGCTTACCAGTTTCTGATCTGCCACTGCCATCAAAGCTTGTGCTCTTAACTGATCTGCCTTTGCTTTGATGTTATCATGAAAGGTTTTATCAGACAGCGCAATAATATTATCAGGATATTTCTTGATCAGATCATTAATCACCGCCTGTGCCTTTGGCGATTTGTTAAACCTAAATGTTAGCGATAACTGGTAACGCACATCCGGGCTTGGATCATTTTCCATAGCGGCCAGCATATCTACCACCTCTGCATGATTTTTTGCCATATCCTCGCCTATCCATACGGCAGTTTTACGCACTTGCGCATCGGTTTCTTTTAAAGCATGGCTAAAGGTTTCCATATCCAGGCTTCCCATACCGTTTAAGGTCCATAACGCGTGGATACGGGCCAATTGATTTGGCGAAGTAGTCGCCATTGTTTTTAAAGCAGGCACTACTGATTTATCGTTCCTTAGCACTAATTCTTTTTGCGCGTTATCTCTCCACCAGCCATTTGGATTATTTAGGTGAGCTACCAGTTGCGCGCTGGTTTCATCCAGCATATGAGGTATAACTTTTGACCGTGGCATACCATCATATACCAAACGGTAAATGCGGCCACGACCAATATTTTTTTCGTAGCCCTTACGCAATATTTGCGGGCGCAGGTAGCTCCCCTTTTTAGTCCAGTTACTTTCCTGAATGATGCCATGATACATATCCACAATATACATGCAGCCATCCGGGCCAACCATCGTATTTACCGGCCTGAAGTTAGGATCGGTTGACGCCAAAAATTCCTGTTTATCATAAGCGTTAACCAGAGTGATCTTCCCATCATTATCCAACACCTTTGCCCGGCGTATTAACCGGCCAACGGGTTCGGGAATAAACAGGTCGCCGCGTGCATCTTCAGGCAGCTTATCGCCCCTGTAAACAGATTGCCCGTTACAGGCGGTAAAGTGGTTAAGCGTACTGTCTTCACGTAATCTTCTTAATCCGCCCTGCACATCCGGCGTAGCCATAATTGGCCAAACCGCTAAAAATTCCTCGTTATATTGGTCTTTTATATCAAAAGTGCCATAATGTGGATTTTGCTGAAAATTGGTGGCCGGCAATTCACTTCCTGCTATGGAGAAGAATAACCGCCCATAATTATCATAGGTTAAACCCCATTGCCCGCGTGGCGATTCTTGTAAAGAATCAGTCACCAGCATATTGTCTTTCCATTGATAACGCACCGGGTCAACAGTTACATAAATACGATTATCTATGTTCCAGATCAGGCCGCTTTTTTGATGCTCCAGGTTTTTATTATCTGCTTCGTCGTTTTTATAAACCTGCTTTTTTACATCTGCCTTGCCATCGCCATTAGTGTCTTCATAACTGTAAATGTTATAGGTATTAGTTTCATTTACCAGTAAACGATGATTTAAGGTCAGCATCATACGGGGTAAAACCAAACTATCAATAAACACGGTGGCTTTATCCATCACGCCATCATTGTTGGTATCTTCCAATCGCTTTACGGTACATAATTTCATCCCCTCGCCTGTGCCATCCACGTTTACCATGTAGGTCAGCATTTCGGCCACATACATTACGCCATTACCATCCCAAACCACCGCAACCGGCTGGCTGATCATGGGCTCGCTGGCTACCAATTGTAAATGATAGCCTTTAGGCATATAAATGTGCCTCATGCTTTCTTCCGGCGATAAAGGCAGTGAATCAGGATGCGGATTGACTAAAATCTTACCTGTAGCGTCCCTTTGTACAGGGTAGTTGGCCATATAAGCTACCTTACAGGTATACAAAAAAATAGCCATGCCTACTACAGCTATTATCCATTTATTGTTCTTTTTCATTTACCAATATACTTTTTACCCATAGTGTATTTTATCCCGCCCAATAAATGGCCAAGGAAAAGTGGATCTGAATAGGTTTCGTCCGTATGGCCTAATGCAGTATAAAATGCTCTGCCACCTTCAAAATCATGATACCAGGCTAATGGATGATATGCGCCCATTTTAATATTCATTGTACCATAATCTATTGAATTTTCATCAAGGGTTATTAATACATGCAGGTCTTTTGCCATACCCGGTCTGTAGCTATAATATTCATCTTTTCTTTTCCAGGTTACCGGCAAATTTTTGGTTGAAATATTTTTAGTATCAACTACGGTTAATACGCCCTCCTGTACATTGTTTTTAGGATGACCTAAGAAATAGCCGCCTACCAGTTGGCCATACCATGACCAATCATATTCAAAATCTGTAGCAGCGTGGATACCCACAAACCCACCGCCATTATGGATGTAACTTTTCAGGGCTTCCTTCTCTGTCGAATCTTTAAAAACGCCTTTGCCTGTAGGGCTTAAAAATATCAGCGTAGCATACTGTTTTAAGTTGTCGTCAGTAAATTTGGTTACATCGGTAGTGGTGTCTACATCAAATTTATTCTCAACACCCAACTTTTGTATAGCTACAATACCCGCTGCAATTGATGCATGATGGTAACCCGCTGTTTTACAAAAAATAAGCACTTTAGGATTAGGTTTTGCCCATGCCAGGCTAAAAAATAGCCCAACAGCAACAGCCAATGCGGCAAAGCTGCCGGTAAGCCTGTTAATTTTGGTTTGATTTCTCATTTTATTTACTGGTTAAGTAATTGGTTTATATGGTTATGAATTTAAAAATTGGTCTTTAAAGATACACCATAAGTTCCGGGATTTCCTAAATGAGCAGCGCCAAAATCATAGGTATAATCAACATATTTTTTATTGGCAATGTTGCTTCCCCACACAAATACATCAAAATGTTTGGTTGATACACCTAACCGGGCATTAAACAGGCTATACGCTTTTTGCTCAAACTGGTTAGCCAGGTCAAAGTATTCGTCGCCCAGGTAGCGCCATTCGCCACGGGCTATTAATTTTGTTTGATTTGATTTATCAAGGCTATAAGTATACTGTAAGGCCAGCATAGAGGTTACATCGGGCGTAAACACCTGGTGGTTACCCTGAAGGTCTAATACACTGCCATTGCTGGCTACAGCTAAAGTGGTATAACGGGCATGTGTATAGCCAAAGTTGTAATCAAACTCCAATCCCTTTACAGGTGTCATGGCAAATTCCAGTTCTGCCCCTTCACTGCGTAATTTTCCGGCATTCTCAGTTATCGTGATGGCATCAGGCAAAATTAACGTAGGCACCTGTGCATCAGTAACTAAAGTATAAAACGCGGCTACATTTAATTGAATACGCTTATCCCAAAAAGTATTTTTTGTACCAACTTCAAAGTTGTTACTATACTCCGGCTTATAAGCATACAAAGGTGGTTGTGACGGGTCAGAACCTAACTGACTTATGCCACCGGCACGAAAACCTCTGCTATATGAAGCATAAAGATTGTTGTTATCTGTTACGTGGTAAGCAAAGCTTAACTTTGGCGTAAATGCTTTAAAGTTTGCTGTTGAAGATGTATCAGAGCGTGTGGTAATCGCAGCAGTGCCATCAGCCTGGTAAGCGCCGTTTATCAGTTCCTTTTTATGCTCATAATCATAGCGCAAGCCTGCAGTTATATCAAATTGAGGCGATACTACATAAGTGGCTTGCCCAAAAAATGCCACACCGTAATTGGTGCTGGTATTGATATTTATGCTGGTAGCATTAGGAGGCGCTTGAAGTAA
>DASWOZ010000278.1:0-3018 GCA_036398535.1 Mucilaginibacter sp.
TTATTTACACCTTATTTTAGCAGCTATTGGCCACCATCATACTCGGCATTTCGGCATTTTACCACGATAGCGCCGCCGCGCTCATTATGGATGGCGAAATAATTGCGGCCGCGCAGGAAGAACGGTTTACACGAATAAAGCATGATCCGGACTTTCCGGTTAATGCGATAAAATATGTATTAAGTGAGGCCGGGATTGATTATGATGAACTCACCGCGGTAGCGTTTTATGATAAGCCATTACTCAAATTTGAAAGGCTTTTAGAAACCTACCATGCTTTTGCACCCAAAGGGTTAGTAAGTTTTATTAATGCAATGCCCGTATGGCTTAAGGAAAAACTTTTTATAAAAAGGCTGATCCGCAAAAAATGCAAACAGTTCGGAACGTCCAAAATTCCGATCTTATTTCCCGAACATCATTTATCACATGCGGCAAGCGCCTATTATCCTTCGCCATTTAATAACGCTGCAATTTTAACTATTGATGGGGTGGGTGAATGGGCAACCACAACCATTGGTTATGGGGAAAATAACAACATCACTATAGTAAAGGAGCTGCATTTCCCACATTCTGTAGGGCTTTTATATTCTGCTTTTACCTATTACCTGGGTTTTAGGGTTAATACCGGCGAGTATAAGCTAATGGGCCTGGCACCTTATGGTGATCCGGCTTCAGCCCAAACAATCACCTTTAAACAAAAGATACTGGCCCAACTGGTTGATGTAAGAGAAGATGGTTCCATAATACTTAATATGCGTTATTTTTATTTTGCTACTAAATTAAAAATGACCAATGATGAAAAATGGGAAGCCTTGTTTGGTGTCCCCAGGCGCCAACCTGAATCGGCCATTGATCAAACGCATATGAACCTTGCGCTGGCTATTCAGCAGGTAACAGAGGATATTGTGGTTTTATTAGCGCAAACAGCCAAAAAAATTACAAAAAGTAATAACCTGGTTATGGCAGGCGGGGTTGCTTTAAATTGTGTTGCAAACAGTAAGCTGGCCGGGTTAGGGATATTTGATAATATATGGATCCAGCCTGCAGCAGGGGATGCCGGAGGTGCCTTGGGTGCCGCGTACGCGGCCTATCATATATGGGCTAAAAAAGAAAAAGTAGCTTCTACGGCATTTGATTCAATGAAGTATGCTTATTTGGGGCCTCAATATGATGATAAGCATATTTTGAATCTGATTCGTAAATACGAAGCTACTCATCTGCATTTTGAAAATTTTGATGAATTATCTGCTGTTGTAAGTAAAAAAATAGCCGAAGGAAATGTAATAGGCTGGTTTCAGGACAGGATGGAATTTGGGCCGCGGGCTTTAGGAAACAGGAGCATTCTTGGTGATCCGCAAAACCCGGCAATGCAAAAAATTATAAATGTTAAAATAAAGGCCCGTGAAGAGTTTAGGCCTTTTGCACCAAGCGTTTTGTTGGAAGATGTAGCTGCATATTTCCAAACAAACTTACCTTCTCCTTATATGCTTTTCGTTAAATCCATTAAGGATGAATTGCGAAAGGACGAACCTGAAAATTATCACCAACTGCCGCTTTACGAACGTTTGTACCATATAAGGTCAGCAATCCAATCGGTAACTCATGTTGATTATTCTGCCCGGCTACAAACCGTAAGCAAAGAAGCTAATCCAAAATTTTGGCAGCTAATTAGTGATTTTAAAAATTTAACGGGCTGCAGCATGTTAATTAATACCTCGTTCAATTTAAGAGGCGAACCCATTGTATGCACGCCCTATGATGCTTACAGGGGCTTTATGCATACCGAAATGGACTATTTAGTGATAGGGAATTATTTGTTTGACAGAAAAGAACAAAAGCCCTTATCACAAAATGAAATAGCAAAAATAAAATCCTTTTTAGATTAACGTGTTTAGCGATTAAAAAACTATGTCCATGCAACTTGCCGGTATTGTGGTAAGCTGCACGGACAATTAGTTTTAAAAGTTATCAAAGTCTGCCATCTACCTGCATAGTTTACTTTGCAGTAGTCGAAGAATCTCTCTTCGTTTATGGCGTTCTTTTTATTCTTAAGTGGTTAGCTGGGCTTCATGCGCAGTATCCTGCGCGCCTGTATTTTCATCACCAACCGGCTTTTTATGCCACCACGAAGCAAGTATGGAGCCGGTAATGTTCATTAAAGGGCCAAATACAGCCGGTGCTAAACCAACTGTAGCCATCTTGCCCATTTCTTTTGCAATGCCCGATGCAAGGCCGCCATTTTGCATCCCTACCTCTATAGCCATTGTGCGGCAGTCACGTTCATTCATTTTAAATAACCGCCCAGACCAATATCCAAAGCAATAGCCCATCAAATTATGAATAAGTACCAACAATAATAGCAACGGCCCTATGGTTAAAAGGCTATCCCTGCCCGCCGCGGTAATAATTACAATAATAAAGGTAATGCCAAACATGGATACCAGTGGCATAGCTGTATCCAGCCATTGTATTTTCCCTATAAAAATTCTGTTAAATACCAATCCTGCACCAATAGGGATAATTACCATTTTGAATATATCCCACATCATATGCAGCGTATCAATCTGCACAAAAGCACCTGCCAGTAATTTCATGAGTAAGGGCGTTAAAAGCGGTGCAAGCATAGTAGATACAGCCGTAATGGTTATTGATAATGCCAGGTTAGCCTTTGCCAGGTAAGATATTACGTTTGATGCCATACCATTTGGCGAGCAGCCAATCAAAATAATACCCGCTGCTATTTCTGGCGGGAAATGACTTATAGTGGCCAGGGTATAACCTATAAGCGGCATGATCATGAAATGGCTTGCTACCCCAATAAACACACCCTTAGGTGTTTTAACAACACCTATAAAGTCATTCATGCTCATTGACGTACCCATACCAAACATAATAAGCTGTATCAACGGGGTAATTAATACAGCGAATTTAAAGCCGTTGTATTCAATAAAATAGGATGGATAATATAACGAAGTTATAACAGCGGCCAGGATGACCACGGTGTAGGCAAATCTTTTA
>DASWOZ010000279.1:0-3300 GCA_036398535.1 Mucilaginibacter sp.
TCGTCAATGTTGAAATAATAATGGTTGCTGAATAAATTACCGCTGCCCGCAAAAGATACTTTAAGCTCGGCTCCTTTTTCTGCATAGCCCAGGTTAAGGTTAGTAGATAAGGGCGTTATAAAAGTACCCTGTACACTAAAATAATAAGTGTAATTAATATTGGCTACATACCACTTAATACCTGTTTCCAGATCTGTTAACCCATTGGTGGCACTTTTATAGCCAAGCTGCTGAAAATTATTTACAGAATAAGGCATAGAAGCCGTAAATGAAAAATGTTTACTAAGGCCCAATTCTACGAACGCAGAATAGGTAAAGGACGTAAATTTTCCGTTTTTGTCAAATGGCGTTTTACGATGAAGCGAATCCCATCCCTTATTAGCAAAAAAATAACTTGATGATAAGGATATAGATAAACTACCCGGCCTTACAGGAAAGCCACCGGCATAGCTTTTATTTTGAATTATTATAAAAAGTATCACTGCATACACACAATACTTTAATAAGGTTTTGATAAAAGTCATCTTATTATTTTAAAATAATGCAAATGCATCCTGCATCCATTTTGCTTCAAGTGTTCCAAATACCCCGTTAACTTCGTGCCCCAGATCTTTAAATACCATAATGCGCTTTTGTCCGGTCATATTGTTATATACCGCGTATTCATTGTTGGGAGGTATAAGCGGATCAAGCAAGCCGATAGCCATTAACATAGGGCAGGTAATGTTTGCAGCAAAATTTTTAGTGTCAAAATAATCCAGGTTATTCAATACTTTATCAAACGTGAGCCCTGGTTTTACAGCCACGTATCTTTTAATATAATCTACCGGCCAAACTACTTCATTTACCAGGTTGCGAATATCACCAAATATTGGATTTTGGGCAGAACATATAGTTACGCGTTTGTCAAGCGCGGCAGTTGCTATAGTAAGGAATCCGCCCATGCTACCGCCGGTTGCAAATATTTTATCATGATTCAGGTCCTGACGGGTAAAAATAAAGTCGATACATCGTATGCAATCCATTATTGCCCCGCGCATTACATACTTATTCTTGTTTTCAATATGGTAGAATATATATTCTTCCCTGGGTGTATTTATAGGGCCGCGGCTGTTACCCTGCCCTCTTACATTTAATGAGATAATTGCCAGGTCTTCGTCATCTGTAAGCACTGGTTTCAAATCAGCCTGGTAACCGGGTAAGTTTAACCATACAGCAAATTTTCTATGCTTGTTTTTAGTTATCGGTATGGTCATCCAACCCCGTATGGTCATGTTATCAAGCGACTGCATTTCTATCAAATATACCTTACGGGTTTTGGTATCTAACTTAGGCATAGATGTAACCCTAAAGTTAGGCGCTACTTTGGCTAATTCATCCTTTGTAGCTTGCCAAAAGCTGTCAAAATCCGCAGGTTTTTTGTAAATAGATCTGATTTCTTCAGGCCGGATGCCAAAAACACGGCGCGTGGTATCATCATAATCAGTAACATTGACCATGAAACTTATTTTATAAAAGCCCGGTTTTGACTGGGGTATTTCAAAGCTATACTTCTCGCTGCTTTTTTTATTGATCTTCACCTTAACAGAATCGGCATTCAGTTTTTCGCCGGTTTCAGTAAATACCTGGTAAGAAACTTTGCCCACCTGTTGGGTATTGGTTGTATTTATTACTTCAAAAGTATATTTAGCCTTGTCAGTGTAAAGGGCATTATTATCGGGCGTTGTTAGTTTGGTAGTTATCTCGTCAGCAGTCGATTTTTCACTTTTTTCCTGCGCAATGGCATATTGCGCAACTGAAAAAGTTATTAAACCAAGCATAAATAATTTATAAAGCTTTTTCACCATATCTCCGTTTATTTAATAGCTATTGAATTGTTATCCGGATTACGGGGTTTATTTTTGATCAGAAAATCAGACTTACGAATGTAATGATTCAATGGCTCTTCTATGAGCTTAAATAAGGTAACCGATATGATATTCAATACGACAAATGCGTATACCAAATTCAGACTATCGTACTCAAAAGGCGAGTGCCAGCTTATGCCCAATTTATCATACCAGCTAAAAATAACATCATTCAATTGGTTTTCCCAGTTATGAAACAGGTTATACATCCAGCCCAGATGAATTAAATAAAATATGTATGAGCTTTTGCCCAGCAGTTCCACAAACGGGTGTGCCAGCACTTTCTTAAACACCGTAGTTTCGGTTAGTATGCCATAAAAGAACAGGGCTACCGCGATACATAAAAAGTAATTATTGGTAATGATACCCGCGGGGCTCTCTACACCTGCCGCCCATCCTTCAGGGATAGGCTGATAGGCCATGATCAGTACACATAAAAATATCAGGATAAAACCAAGGTAGGTATAAACTATTTTGTTGGTACGGGTAAAGCCCTTGTTTAAAACAAGCCTTGCCAGTTGCACCCCAACAAAAAACTCAAAGCAACGCCCAAAAAAGGTAAACAGCATTACAAACGGAAAATTGCCGAAAAAGCCATACCAATCCACATGGCTAAATATTAACACCATTACTATGGCGAAGGCGGTGAGTATAACCGGTTGCACATAAAACTTATTATATTTTTTGGCGATCAGGAAAATAATGGGTGCCGAAAAGTAAAAGCATTCTTCAACCGTTAATGACCATCCCTGTGCTATACCTGTATCCCAGAACTGGTAAAAAAAACCGCGGATAAACGTAATGTTCATTACCATTAACCAAACCGGGTGCGCAAAGCCCTTAGTAATACTTTCATCTTTAGTGATAAAGTAATAAATGAACGCGCATATCGTCAGTAAAAAGTACATAGGGTAAATGCGGGCCACCCTGTTTTTGAGGTACTGTTTAAACCAATTAGTAGTTAGATGGAAATTTTTATAATAACGGAATGTGATTAAAAAGCCCGATAATACAAAGAAGATAGATACCCCGATATGGAACTCGCCCAAAAAGCGTTGCACAATATGAGGAAAATTATCATCAAACACGTAGCAATAATGGGATATAAAAACCAGATAAGCCGCTAAAGCACGCACACCGGTTAATGCAGGAATATAATTTTGTACAGGTTTTTGCGACAAATCGGTATTAAATTAATTTCTTAAAGCAACAATATAGGTAAGTTTAATTGCAAATTAAATGCCTAAGTGTGTTGCACTGTTTACTCACCCGATCAGCGAAGCATAGTCGGGGTGAGTAAACCACCGCCATACTATAACAATGCCGAACCCTGTATCACGCCTCTGTCGGCAATGCGTTTATCAATATAGTACTGTATCTCTGATTTTTTGAG
>DASWOZ010000280.1:0-3165 GCA_036398535.1 Mucilaginibacter sp.
CATTTTCTTGATTCTTAACTCTTGATCCTTATTTCCTGTTAGGCGTTTTTAACTAAAATTGATTCCATCACATCCGCCGCATCTTCGCACATATCTGTAGCGGTTTCTAAAGCTGAATAGATTTCTTTATATTTTATCAGACGAATAGCATCCTTCTCATATAAAAACAGGTCGGCAACGGCACGGTCAAAAACATAATCGGCCTGGTTCTCCACGCTGTTAATGCGGATACATGAATCAGCAATAGCACGCACATTTTTCAGATCTTTTAATTCACGTACCGCTTTTTCAAGGTCAATACTGCATTGCAAAGTAAGGTCAGACAGCTTGCGTATATGTTCGTTATAATCATCTATCCGGTAAAGGTTCATGCGGTTTGCGGCACCTTGTATATAATCTGCCACATCATCAATCGCGCTGGATAGCGCGTGTATATCTTCACGGTCAAAGGGGGTAATAAAGTTTTTTCCAAGCTCCAGATGTACCTGATGGGTTATTTCATCACCCCTATTCTCTAATTTGTCAATCTGTTTAAATAACTCTTCGCGCGTTGCCGGGTTGTTTGAGTTAACAGCTTCAACCAATATAGTGGCCATAACCACAACATTATTTGACGCCTGTTCAAACAGCGGAAAAAAGACTTTTTTATCTTTTGGAACGAAATATTGAAAGATACTATTTAACGACATTTTATTACGTATTTGGGCAAAGGTAACTTAAGTATGTTAAATTAATGTTAACTTTTTAGAGTTGGTATGTTAGGGAAAGGTAAAGTCTTGGCTTTTTGCAAGGTAAAACCAAATGTTGATCCCAGCCCTTCGGTGCTCCGTACATTAATTGTTTGCTGGTGCGCTTCAATAATATGTTTTACAATAGCCAACCCCAAACCCGAGCCGCCTATCTGGCGCGAGCGGCTGCTATCTGTCCTATAAAACCGCTCAAACAGCCTCGGAAGGTACTTTTCTTCAATTCCTATGCCATCATCGGTAACCTCAACCAGTACCTGGTCATGTAATTCAAACAGGCTTACAGAGGTGCTTCCGCCTTCTTTTCCATACTTAAACGAGTTGTCAATAAGGTTAGTAAACACCTGTGTTATCTTTTCCCTGTCGGCATTTACCATTATTGGCTCGTCATATTTTTGTTTGAATATTAATTTAATGTTATGTTGTTTGGCTTTCATCTCCAAAGCCTCAAAAACCTCTTTTACCAGGTCATTAATTTTAAATTTGGTGTATTTAATTGGTATCTCACCGCTTTCCAATTTTGAGATCTCATCCAGATCCTTGATCAGGTAGCTCAATCTGTCCACATTACGTGATGCTTTTTCCAAAAACTGCCGGGCCATTTCTTTATCATCAAAATCATCATCCTGCAGGGCTTCAATATAGCCCTGTATGGCAAACAGCGGTGTTTTAAATTCATGCGAGATATTGGAAAGAAAATCCCTGCGGAACTTTTCCTGGTCGCGCAGGCCATCAATCTCTGTTTTCTTTTGGCGGGCCCATTCTTTTACTTCCAGCTCAACGTCATTTATCGGGTCAGAACTGATGTGTTCGCCCAGTGCATCGCGCAGATCGCGACCCAGCTTTAGGTTATGAATAAGCTTATAAATGAGTTTTATTTTTGAATAGATATATTTTTCTATTAAATAATAAAATACCACGAAGCTGGTAACCAGCGTTGCCGAAAAGGTGATAGCCATATCATAAAGGCTATGCTTGAAGTAGTAATTTACGGCCGAAAGAGTTATGGCTACCGCCGTTGCGTTAAGTAAAACCAGTACACGTAATTTCATGATGTAAAGGTAGTTGATTAAGTTGATTGCGTGAATGGTTGATTAAGCCGCCCGCGTTAAGAAATAATTAAAAAGGCATTAACTTAATCGGGCTCAAATAAAAACTTATTCAACCCAATCAACTAACTCTTAGTTGTTTCCAATTCAATATTAACCGTTACATCGCTGGATAATACCATGCTTTTACTACCTACACCAAAATCTGTCCGGTTTAGTTTAAAACTGCCTTTAAATGTCGCGGTATTGCCTGTTTCGGTATAGGTAAAAGGTACTTCTATCTGCTTGGTCCGGTCTTTCATAATTATATTAAACTGGCCGGTATAATTGTCGCTGCTTTTATGTTTAAAGGATACCGACTTCATACTAATCTTAGGGAAACGAGCCACATCAAAAAACTCCTCGCTTTTAAGGTGTGTATCGCGGGTATCATTATCTGTATTAATGGTATTTGCATCGGCAGTAGCTTCAATAACACTGGCGTTTAACTGTGCCGGATCAAACAGGATATTGGCTTGCAGGCCCGCTAAACGGCCACCTGTATTAATGCCCAGGTTTTTAATTTGAAAGGTTATGGCTGATTTAGTGACCGTGTTTTTTACCTGCGCAAAGGTATTAGCGGCTAATAGTAACAGAATAATAGGGGCAAAAACTCTTTTCATACTGCGAATTAACGATGTTTATTAAAACAGATTGTATTTATCTTGCTTTTTTTACATTGACAAGAAAACTGCTGTTTAGTTACAACAAATAATACGCTTTTTGCAAAGCTCCCGTTGCCAGATCAATTTAAGACTTAAAGTTTTAAAAACTAAATCTATCAGAGTAACATAAATGTTTATTCTTTTTTACTTTAGCAAGAAATAAAGTACAGGGAAATTGATTTTAATTAAGTTAGATTTAGTAGCCGGGAATAATACAGAAATTTTCCAGGTGATTCAGACTTACAGGTATAAGCATGATAGTAAAAATTAAACCGCTACCTTAAATCCCAAAATACTGTTTAGTGTTTCAGAACTCCACATGCATCCTTACAGAAAACACATTTACCGGCCCGCGATCAGCATTATATGCCGGGTTGACGATAAACTGATAATCGGCAGATAGGTGTATATTATTGTTAACCTTTGCATTATAGTAAGTTTCCAAAATATTTTCAGTTTTGTAATTTAGCTTACCATCACCAACAATAAACCCATATCCGCCGATAGCGAAATAATCCCGGTGGTCTTTTGAAATGCCGTTAACCACACCTGCAATTCCAAAAGTATCCTCCGGGCGATGCCATGAATTGCCGTTTAAATTAAGTCCGATGCTTCCGCTTTGATCAATCTCTGTAAAGGCCCATGTAGCCGTATGTCCATCGTTCC
>DASWOZ010000281.1:0-3409 GCA_036398535.1 Mucilaginibacter sp.
TCACATGGAAAACAATAAATTAACCGAGGTGCCGGCTAACACCACTTACAATTTAAATTTAATAGAACCTGCCGGTGATATCAGCATGACTTTACCAGATTATATTAAATTTTTGCAGCTTAATTTAAATGGCTTAATAGGTAAAGACAATATTATTAAAGCAACTACTTACGATTTTTTACACTATGGCATAAAAAACTATGCTATAGGCTGGGCAAATACGATCAAGGATGGCCAAAAACAATCAGATCATGCAGGATCTGCCGGAACATTTTTTTGTTATGCCTTGTTTGATGGTATAAAAAACAAAGCATATGTCATCATCGTAAATTCTGGAACCGCAAAAGCACAAAATGGGGCATTTTCGGTATTAAAACTTTTGAGAGAAGAGTATTAGTTTATTACTGCCACTCCCTACCACTGTACTCGCCCGGCTCTTGCCGAATGGGTAATATTAAGCCGCATTTTGCCACATAGACAAATCAATCCTGCCAGGCAACTGCGAATATAGCAACGGGTATTTATAGGGCAACATTAATTCTTTGGCACTGATTTAACCGTATTATCTGATAATACTATTTTTAGCTGTGCAGGCTCGGTAACCACAATTTCGGGCTTGCCTTTATAATCAATTATCTTTCCCGTAATAGTAACTTCCTTACCTTTAAAATCCTCTTCAGGCTTACCAAACTTGCTCCTGTCGGCACCGGCTATCATTACCGTTAAGTCCTGGTTAGGGTTAAAGCCGCCAACATCAAGCAAGGTCATATTGGTATTAGCAAAAAACTTGCTGCCAAAAATTTTACCGGTGATGCTCACCTCTTCGCCAATATGTTTTGACGCGTCTTTAGGTGCAATTTTAGTTTGAGCAGATGCCGTGAAAGCGAATAACGCTACAATAGAAGCCAGGATCAATTTTTTCATAATTTAAAATTAAGAATTATTAACGTTTGGTGTGATTGAAAATTATCATTTATTTAAAGGTGCCCCCGGATTATAGTTTGCGGTCGGTTTCGGCAATTGGCATATCATTAATACTGGCATATCTTTTTTGCATATAACCATTTTCATCAAACTCCCATAACTCATTACCATAGCTGCGAAACCATTGGCCTGTATGATCATGCCATTCATATTCAAACCTCACAGCCATCCGGTTATCTTTAAAACCCCAAAGTTCCTTTTTAAGCTTATAATCCAGCTCTTTCTCCCATTTATATTTTAAAAACTGCTTAACTTCTTCGCGTCCGTTTATAAAATCAGTGCGGTTACGCCATTCGGTATCAATGGTATAAGCCAGACAAACCTTTTCAGGGTCACGGGTATTCAGGCATCTTCTGCTGCCTGCACCTTTTGCAAGGCGGTTTCCATAGTAAATGGCGGCAAGGGGAATCTTTTATTTTCCATAGTTATAATGGTTAGCGTTTTCACAAATGTACACCTGCTGCGTATGGGTGTTGTCACCCACAAGTAGTAATGCTGGCTTAATCTTTGCATTTATTTATAATTATAAAACATAAACCATGCCCGAAGGCCCAACCATTGTTATATTAAAGGAAGCTGTACAACAGTTTAAAGGCAAAAAAATAATTGAAGCCAGCGGTAACAGTAAAAAGGTGGATATTAATCTGCTTAACGGGCAAACCATTACCAATTTTAAAAGCTGGGGCAAGCATTTTTTAATATGCTTCCCTGAGTTTACCATACGCATACACTTTATGCTATTTGGCTCCTATCGTATTAATGAACACGCTGATAAACCCGCGCGCCTGCATTTACAATTTGATAATGGTGAGCTAAACTTTTATGCCTGTTCAGTTATGCTCATCACGCAACCGTTGGATGAAGTTTACGACTGGTCGGTAGATGTGATGAATCCGGCCTTTGATCATGAAAAAGCATTTATCAAACTAAAAGAAAAACCGGAAATGCTGGCCTGTGACGCCATATTGGATCAGCATATTTTTTCGGGGGCGGGTAATATTTTCAAAAACGAAGTTTTGTTTCGTATCCGGGTACATCCCGCAAGTTTAACAGGTAAACTTCCCGATCAAAAGTTACATGAACTGGTAACCGAAACTGTAAACTATGCATTTGATTTTTTGACATGGAAAAAACAATTCATGCTAAAAAAGCATTGGCTGGCGCATACCAAAACCATTTGCCCGCGCGATCATGTACGGTTTCATAAAGAAGTAATGGGCAAGACCCATCGCCGTACTTTTTATTGCGACATTTGTCAATTCATATACAAATAACTAATAATCAATATATTAATTCAAAAAAAATCAATACACATTATACTGCGACCGGCATTTGTTAACAACCTGTAAAATTTATTTTAAATAAATAAACAAATTGTAACAATACTGTTATATATTGTGTAACTTTATTTATACAATTAAATAACTGATGAGTATGAAAAGCACTATTATTGTTTGCTTGTTGGCTTTCGGTATGAATGCAACAACAAAAGCCCAATGCCCGATTAACGATATTTTAGTAACCCGCGATCTTCAAACTATCGCAGCCATTATTGATGATAACACCGACTGTATAAAGCAAGCCCTGTCACAAAATCCTGAATACGCAAACTATAAAGAATACCTGGATTACTTGTATAACACCTCAAGTCCGTGGGTATACCATACCAATCCTGAGAAAGAAAAAATGTTTGCTGATTTTTACGCAAAACATGGTGCAGAATACCCTACCCTGCTTTCAAAAGCACCAGAATCTGCTGATTTTTATAAAGATATGCAGGCGATAGTAGCAAGCGATCCTGAATTCTTCGCGCAAAGTAAAGCAACAAAAATACCACTGAAATATAAAGCGTGGTTATATGTAAAAGATCTTAACAGAAAATACGGTGAACAAACTGTATTGCATGCGGAGAACGCGGCAGGTAAAGTTGCCAACTTACAAACCCTTAATTACACTTTTGTAAATCATTAATAGTTTCCCCTAAGTACTTGCCCGGAACACGTTTCCGGGTAAGTTGCTTTTTGTTTAGGGCTTAAAGTTTACGCGCTTAATATCTCCGCAATTTCATCAAATCCTTTTTCGCGCGCTAAATCGGCAGGCAATTTACCGCCTTCCATACGGGTATTCACTTCTGCGCCGTTTTCCAGCATCAGTATCAGCATTTCTAAATTACCATTTTGAGCCGCCGAATGCAGCGGTGTGGCACCTGCCTGTTGCTTTACATTTACAGAAGCATCGTTCTCTAACAGCATACGTACAATATCCGTATAATTACCTGCCGCCGCCGAGTGTATAGGATAAACGTTAAACCCGTTTTTTGATGGAAGGTTTACATCGGCCCCCTTTAGCACCAGATAACGCGCAACTTCAAACTGCCCAAAATAACATGATAATCCAAGCGGTGTAAAACCATCTTCCGCATAAA
>DASWOZ010000282.1:0-1550 GCA_036398535.1 Mucilaginibacter sp.
AAATGAGCTGATACCTTCTTATACTTACAGCCTATACAAAACCGTATCACCTGCCGAACTATTGGTAAAAGCATGGGAACAGGATGCAGCAGGTATTAATTATACAATTGATGTTTATGCAGGCGGCAAAAAGCCCAATTACCCGGCAATTGATTCCATCAGCTTTAATGTTAAAGACAGAAGATATAAAACTTTATTGTATGATGTTAACGCGACATTAGTAAGTGAAGTGACCAAGACCCAGCTGTTTTTTGAACCGGCCATGCAAGCCGCATTATTATACCTGCAAATAAATGAACGCCAGGACCCTGCTAATTACGAGCCAATGGCCCAAACTTTTAATAAAACCGCCGTTGAACATATTAAAACTACCAACTGGAGCAAATATGCTTACACCGTAATTTTAATACCCGGCGCAGGCCCCGATGATATGACCACCGCGCTAAGTGCAGAAGGTATGTTAAGGTGCCGTTTAGCCGCGCAAGCGTATCGGGATGGCAAGGCCCCTTTTATTATGCCATCCGGCGGCAAGGTACATCCTTATAAAACCAAATACTGCGAGGCCGAAGAGATGAAAACCTATATGGTAAAAGTACTGCACGTACCTGAGTATGCGGTAATACTTGAACCGCATGCCAGGCACACTACTACAAACATGCGCAATGGTGTCAGGCTGATGTACAGGTACGGCATCCCCACTGGTAAACCGGGCTTGGTGATCACTGATAAATCACAAACTGATGCCATTTTGGTAATGGCCGCCAGATGCGAAAAGGAATTAAAATATGTTCCATATAAATTGGGTAAGCATTTGTCTGAAACCGAAGTAGAGTTTTACCCCCTACCAATGGCATTTCAAATTAACCCTTACGAACCTCTTGATCCATAGTATTTATAATAACCGATATGAAAAAATTTATAGCGATAGCATCATTGGGTGTTGTGGGCCTTTTGGCTTTTGTAAGAGCTAACGTTGATACGAAACTTATCCGCGCCACAACTATTGATTCGTTAGGCGCGTGCCAGGGTATATCTTACCAAAGCGGGCGTATATTTTTATATGGTGACCGCGAGGTTGGAATGATCCGTGAGTTTAAATTGGATCATGATAGTTTAGTATACCTGCATAAAGAATATAAGCTAACTAAAAACGGGCAGGATGTGATCAGCCATCCTACCGGCATTGCCTACAATGGGGTTGGGCCTACTTTTATGGGTAATTCTGTAAAAATGAATCCTGAGGGCACAATATGGAAAACCAACATATATTATATTGACTGGAAAGCCCTGTTGAAAACCGGCACACTTGACGCCAGCCTTATCAATACTATTGATGATGACGCCTGCATACAAGGCACCCGCCCGGAATATGTAAAATACCATGATAAATGGTATGTGGCAACGGCTGACTATGGCGACCATGGCAATGAAGTTAGATTATATGATCCAGAAAAACTTAAAAATTGCAAAAAAACCAGCGAACCGGGTGTGCTGTTTAAAAAATTTACCTGTACACCATGGGTACAAAATTTAAACTGGATAGCCGACAA
>DASWOZ010000283.1:0-6640 GCA_036398535.1 Mucilaginibacter sp.
GGGCTTAACAAATAGCAATATGCCTTTTTATTGCTCCGCCCTACGCGGCCCCGCATCTGGTGCAGATCGCTCAGGCCAAACATGTGGGCGTGGTTAATGATAATGGTATTGGCGTTAGGAATATCAAGGCCCGCTTCAATAATGGTGGTGGCCACCAATACATCATATTCGTGGTTCACAAATTTGAGCATCACATCTTCCAGCGCATCGCCTTCCAGTTGCCCGTGTGCTATGCCTACCCGCGCTTTGGGTACTAAAGTGTGTATCATGCCACCTAACTGGGGCAGATCATGAACCCGGTTATGGATAAAAAAGATTTGCCCGCCACGGTCTATTTCAAACTCAACGGCGTTTTTGATTAAAGTATCATTAAATACATGCAGCTCGGTAACCACCGGCTGGCGGTTTGGAGGCGGTGTAGATATAATAGACAAATCACGTGCGCCCATTAAAGAGAAGTGCAGTGTGCGTGGTATAGGCGTAGCCGTTAAGGTTAAGGTATCCACATTGGCGCGCATTTGTTTAAGCTTCTCTTTGGTAGATACGCCGAATTTTTGTTCTTCATCAATGATCATCAGGCCCAGATCCTTAAACTTAACGTCTTTACTTACCAGGCGGTGTGTGCCTATAATGATATCGACCTTGCCTTCTTTTAGTTTTTCTAAAGTTTCTTTGATCTGCTTGCTTGATTTAAAGCGGTTAACATAATCAATATTGCATGGAAAGCCCTTTAAACGATCAGAGAAGGTTTTGTAATGCTGGGCGGCTAAGATGGTGGTTGGCACTAATATAGCTACCTGCTTGCTGTCAGCAACGGCTTTAAATGCGGCACGGATGGCTACCTCTGTTTTACCAAAGCCTACATCGCCGCAAATTAACCTGTCCATTGGGTGCGGCGACTCCATGTCTTTTTTAAAGTCGGTTGTTGCTTTTTCCTGATCGGGGGTATCTTCATAAATAAAAGAGGCCTCCAGTTCGGTTTGTAAGTAGCTATCCGGAGAGAAGGCATTACCGTCCTGCGCCTTACGCACAGCATAGAGCTTGATCAGGTCGCGGGCAATGTCCTTAACTTTTTTTTTTGTAGTCTTTTTTAACTTTTCCCAGGTATCGGTGCCCAATTTATTCATTTTGGGTACAGCACCCTCCTTGCCGCTATATTTAGAGATACGGTTAAGCGAATTAATGTTTACATACAGCAGATCATTATCGGCATAAACCAGGCGAATCATTTCCTGCATTTTGCCATTTACTTCTACCTTTTCCAGTCCGGCATATTTGCCTATGCCGTGATCGATATGGGTTACATAATCGCCGGGCTTTAGCTCACGCAACTCTTTTAACGTGATGGCTTGTGAACGTTGGTAGCCCTTTTTGAGTTTATATTTATAATAACGGTCAAATATCTGGTGATCGGTATAACAGGCCAATTTTTGTTCGCGGTCAATAAACCCTTCGCGAATGGAAATGCTAACCGGCGTAAATTTTACGGTTTTGTCAAGGTCTTCTAAAATAGCATATAGCCGTTCTACCTGTCGTGCCGAATCGGTAAGGATATAATTCTCTATTTTCTCGGCTTCGTTGTTTTTAAAATTATGGATCAGCAGCGTAAAATCCTTGTTAAAGGATGGCTGCGGGCGCATATCAAAATTGATGGCGCTATCGGGCTGGTAAAAAAATTGTTTGCCAAACTCAACCACCGGGAAATCATGCAACTGGTCCGCAATCAGCTTTTCATCTGTAAAACCAAACTTGGGGTCTATCCAATCCGGGTTTTGATTTTTTTCATCGGCGGATAACGCCTTCCATAACTGGTTAGCTTTTTTAAAGCCGCTTTGTATAATATCAAAAGTAAACTGTACGTCTTTTATCCAAACCTGTGTGCCGGGATCTACATATTCTAATAAAGAAATATTGCTCTCGGTTAAAAACTTTGATTGCACATTGGGCACAATGGTTATGCTTTTCACTTGTTCAACAGAAAGCTGGCTTTCAATTTCAAACGTGCGGATGGACTCTACCATATCGCCAAAAAACTCAACACGATAAGGCAGCTCGTGCGAGAAAGAGAATATATCTACAATGCCCCCGCGGATAGAAAACTGTCCTGGCTCATAAACAAAGTCAACCCGGTCAAAATCATAATCTACTAAAAACTCATTAATAAATTCGATGCTGAGCTTGTTGGTTACGGAAATTTCGAGTGTGTTTTTTTCGAGCGATGCGCGGTCGATCACCTTTTCAGCTAATGCTTCGGGATAGGTCACTATTAGCTGTCCAAATTCTGACGAGTGGTTAAGCTCGTTCAATACCTCGGCACGGGCTAATACATTGCTGCTATCAGGCTGTGTAAATTCAAATGGCTTGCGGTAGGATGACGGGAAAAGTAAAACCTCTTTGCCTGTCAAATTTTCAAGATCGGCTTGGAAATAGCCGGCTTCCTCGCGCTCAGGCAGCACAAATATCATGTGCTGATGCTGTAAAAAATACAATGCTACCGCCATAGCAGAATCACTTGACCCCACTAAACCACGAAGCTGTATCCTTGGATTTTTTGAAGCGTTTAAGGCAGTTGCCAGCGCTTTTATCCGTTCGTCAGCCTTATACTTTTCTAAAATATCACGGATGTTCAAACTGCTGCAAATATACGTAAAAAAGGTTAGCCTTAGCCCTCTCTAAATCTTCCCCCCGGTAGGAGGAGATTTAAAGAGGGCTAACAATTGTGCTAAATAATAAAACAATATATACCCTTTAACACTTTTATGATAACCTAACGAATTAAACGGCACAACAATTTAACCTAACTTATATTAAGATGAAAAATGCAATTATTTATGGTCTTATAATTGGTGTATTAAGCGGCGCGTGGCTGTTTTTTATGCGTTCAATTGGGTATAACGGAGTTGGTGATAAAGCTACCCCTATCGAGTACATATCTGTAATTATTCCTTTAATTGGCTTGTACTTTGGTATCAGAAGCTATAGGGCAACGGAATGCGGGGGCAATATGGGTTTTTTAGAGGCCCTGATACAAAGTTTTAAAATTTTATTAGTAGGTGGTATTATAGCCATCTTCGGGTTTATTATTTACATTAATTATGTTGCTCCCGGCAATATTTTAAGAGATTTTTCGGGCAGAATGTTTGGGGCGCTATTGGTTGGTATTTTGTTTGCATTAGGCGTATCTTTATTGCTTACCAACAAGTCAAATAAAGTTGATTAAACAGGTTATCCGTAAAAATTTTGAACTTATATTTTGGATTTCGGCATTGATCGCTTTGGCCGTTGCTGACCCGGCAGTTACTCCACATTATACTTTATGCCCGCTAAAACTGGCGGGTATAACCTGGTGCCCCGGCTGCGGGTTGGGGCATGCTATTTCCTGGTTGTTTCATGGCCATATTAAGAACTCATGGCACGCACATTGGTTAGGGATACCTGCCCTGCTAATTATTTTGTATCGGGTTTGTGTTTTGGGAAGAGCCGCTTATGTGGAATATTTAGGTGAAGAAAATCGTTTCAAACCAGTTTAGCGCATCGGCGGTTATTCCCCGATCAAACGAAGCGTAAGTGGGGTGAGTCAATAGACAGCCATGCCGTTAATCCATTACTATATTTCACCGCCCAAATATATATCCTTACCGATTTGTTTGAAGCATTGACCCATTTTGTATTGCCGGGTTTTTAATTCTATATTAGTTTTGGTTAATATTTAAAACGAATCACTTTAAAAACAATAAGTTATGGATATGTATCAAAACCCTTATATGGGTCTATCAGGAATCAGTCCCGAAGAAATAGGTTTTTTACAACAAGCCACAACCGGGCTTACCGAAAACCAACAGAAATACTTTTATATGATCTATACCGGTAAAAGAAAAAGCCCTCAGGATATGCTTATTTTCTGTATTGTAGGCTTGTTCCTGGTTCCGGGATTACAACGCTTTATGGTTGGCCAGATAGGAATGGGCATATTATATCTGTTCACTGTTGGCTTATGTTTTATCGGGTCAATTGTTGACCTGGTTAACCACAAATCATTGGCACTTGAATACAACAAAAAGATGGCTTACGAAAGCTTCCAGATTTCCCAGATGGGTAATTAATAAATCAACGTAGAAATGCGATATAGCATTTCGAACTATATAGTAATTTCAGAGGCGCATAGATTGTGCCTCTGAAATGTTAGTTATAATGACCTCTTAAAGAATATATTTTAATTATTCCCCGGTTTTCAGGAAGTTGATAGATAATTCTATGTTCCCGGTTAATTCGTCTTGACCATAATCCGGATAAATTATGCTTTAGCGCTTCAGGTTTACCAATGCCATCAAATGGGTTCTCTTTTATGGCTTCTACCAGTTGTTGAATTTTCTTTTGGATAATTTTATTTCCTGATCTTTTCCAGTATTCGATATCTTCCTGGGCTTCATCAGAATAAATTATTTCCACAAATCTTCGGTTTTTATCGCCTTATAATTTCCGGCTTTAAAATCTTCTTCGCTGCGTCTTATTTTTTCAACAAATTCAGGGTTATATGGCGACTTATCTTCCTCGAAACGTATTTTAAGGGCTTTCATAAAAGCTTTTAAAGCGGCTAATTTTTCCTTGTTTTCCGGATGTGCAATTAATGTTCCCATAATTCAAATTTACAATTTAATTTCTCCATTTGAAATGATTGATAATCCGAAATGTAAATTGTTGCGTTTCTACTATATTCATTAAGGGATTGTTCGCATTTTTGGTATATTTAAAATCAGCATATCACTAATGAAATTATTACAGCTTACCAATTATCTTGAAAGCCTTGCGCCGTTGGCCTATCAGGAGGATTATGATAATTCGGGCTTAATTGTAGGCAGCCCCGATCAAGATGTTTATCAGGCACTTATCTCGTTAGATTGTACGGAAGCCATAGTTGATGAAGCCATTACCACTAATTGCCAGGTGATTATATCACACCACCCCATTGTATTTAAAGGCTTAAAAAGGTTTAACGGCAAAACGTATGTAGAACGGGTGGTTGAAAAAGCTATCCGCAATCAAATCGCTATTTATGCCATACATACCAATTTAGATAACCTGATGACGGGCGTTAACGCACGGATATGTGAAATATTGGGCCTTGAAAATTGCCGCATACTGGCACCCAAACATCGTGTTTTAAAAAAACTGGTTACCTATGTACCTAACAGCTATGCAGACCAGGTGAGAAATGCCCTGTTCCATGCCGGAGCAGGTAATATTGGCAATTACAGTGAAACCAGCTTTAATGCCGAAGGTACAGGGACATTTAAAGGAAACGAGGATTCAAACCCTTATATTGGGGAGCCGGGCTTGCGCCATACTGAAAATGAAATAAGGATAGAAACCGTTTACCCGGTAAACCTGGAAAGCAAGGTGCTCATGGCGTTAGTTTTGGCGCACCCATATGAAGAGGTAGCTTATGACCTGTATGAACTAACCAACCAGCATCAACAAATTGGCGCGGGTATGATAGGTGAGTTGGAACATGCTGTAGATGAAGATGCTTTTTTGTTTGAGGTGAAAGAAAAGATGCGGGCAAAAGTGATAAGACATACTGAATTTACCGGTAAGCCCGTTAAAAAAGTAGCAGTTTGCGGCGGTGCAGGCGGCTTTTTGTTAAAGCAGGCCATTGCTGCCGGGGCAGACGTTTTTATTACCGCTGATTATAAATACCATGAGTTTTTTGATGCCGAAGGAAAAATAATGATAGCGGATATCGGGCACTTTGAAAGTGAGCAATTTACGCAGCAATTATTGTATGAAACTATTCAGAAAAAATTTAGTACCTTTGCCATCCGTTTAACAGAAATTAATACAAACCCCGTCAAATATTTTATTTAATGGAACAAACCGTAGAACAAAAGCTTAAAGCTTTATACGAGCTACAAACTATCCACACCAAGATTGATAAAATTCGCCAGGTTAGAGGTGAATTACCTATGGAAGTTGCAGATTTGGAAGATGATGTAGAAGGCCTTGAAACCCGTATACAAAAGATCAAAGCTGAACTGGATGATTTAGAGGACGATATTGTTACCCGCAAAAACCTGATAAGGGATTCGCAGGCAAACACTAAAAAATACGAAACTCAGCTTAACGAAGTAAAAAATAACCGCGAGTATGATGCGATTTCGAAAGAAATTGAGATACAGGGCCTGGATATACAAGTAAGCGAAAAGAAGATCAGGGAATTTGGTTATGAAATAGCAACCAAAACCCAGGTTTACGAAAAAGCATTAGCTGATTTGGACGCCCGTAAAGCTGACCTTGACGCTAAGAAAGCTGAATTAGGAACTATCACCGCCGAAACTGAAAAAGAAGAAAGCGAATTAACCGTTTTAGCTGATAAAGCTACTAAAGGTATTGAAGAGCGTTTGTTAACTGCTTATAGCCGCCTGCGTGAAAATGCAAAAAATGGCTTGGCAGTAGTAACTATCCAGCGTGACTCTTGCTCAGGATGCTTTAACCAGATCCCGCCTCAGCGCCAGTCTGATATCCGTCAACGTAAAAAAATCATCGTTTGCGAGCATTGCGGACGTATTTTAGTTGATGAGCAAATGGCAATGGAAGCAGAAGATGCAATAGCTTAACACTAGCAAAGTATTATATTAAAAGC
>DASWOZ010000284.1:0-2779 GCA_036398535.1 Mucilaginibacter sp.
CTAAACCAAAGATCATAATTGACACCACGAAGGACCAAAAGTATAGCTCTCTGCCGTAGCCCAACGGATGATATTTATCAGGCTTCTTTTTGCTAAGACGCAGGCCTAACAACAACAATAATTCGTTAACGGTATCCACAACAGAGTGTACACCTTCGGCTATCATAGCCGCGCTATTACTTATGCCGCCCGCTATGAATTTAGTAATAGCTATGAGCAGATTGGCTGCCAGTGCACTATAAATGGATGCTTTGGATGATGCCATAATTTATAGTAAACAATTATTAGCGGTTATGTTTCAGTTAAAAGGATACGATGGGTATGCGTCGCTTATATATTTATCTATTATAGTTTTCAATAAACCATTTTAGGGCAGCACTTTTATTTGACGGCTTATAGGCTAAAATCACCTCAGTGTTTACCGGTATTTTATCCAGTTCAATAAATGATACCTGTAAATAGGCATATTGCCGCTTAAGTGATAAAGGCAAGATAGATACCCCCAGGCCAGCCTCTACTAATTGCAATATGGAATGCACATTATTAGCCTCGTGGGTTATATCAGGTTTAAATCCAAGGCGTCCGCATATCTCTACCAGCTTATGATTATAGTGCGGGGCAAATTCTTTATTAAAGAATATAAACGGACTATCCTTAATGTATAAAGCTAACTCTTCCTGCGTATCCAAACTTTTGGCCGATGATGGAACAACGACTACAAACGGATCAAAAAACAAACTTTGAAACTGTAGTTTTTCAGAATGTATGGGGGCTCTTAATATACCTACGTCAAGCCGGCCCTGCTCCAACGCCTCAATTTGTGTAATAGTAGGCACCTCGTACAGGCTTGTTTTGATAAAAGGAAACATGTTATGCATCGCTTTTAAACCTTCGGCCAGATGAGTTTGATATACCGAACTGATATAGCCTATTTTAAATTCACCGCTTTCGCTCAGATGAATTTGCTTTACTACACTTTTGCATTCTTCCAACCGCGCAAAAATTGAGTCTACCTCCGTCTTAAAATACTTACCGGCATCTGTTAAAGTTACGCGCTTATTACTACGCGAAAATAGTTGCACACCTAATTCCTCTTCCAGTTCTTTGATCTGTCTGCTTAGTGGTGGTTGTGAAATAAACAGTTTAGCCGCGGCATTTCTAAAATGCAGTTCCTCCGCTACTGTTTTAAAATATAAAAGATGCCGTATTTCCATTATGATACCTTATAAGCATCAATAATTGATAAAATTGATACTTTCCAAATATGATAAAAGCAAGTAAATTTGACAAACAAAATCATCAAAATATGCAAACAGATTATTCGCAAAAAGCTACTAATGAAGAGATCAGGACAAGATTCGATAATGATGTAGAGCGTTTCTCGAACCTGGACACCGGACAGGCAACCACAATTGATGCCCCGCTTACTATGGAGCTTTGCACAGAAGCAGCCAAGTATGTAAACCCTAATGCTACCGAATTGTTAGACATTGGCTGCGGCGCGGGTAATTATACCTTAAAAATGCTGAGTAAGATTAATAACTTGAATTGTACTTTGAATGATTTGAGCATGCCCATGTTACAGCGTGCTCAAGAACGGGTATCGGCACAAACAACCGGGCAGGTAACGTTAATACAAGATGATATGCGCAATTTGAATTTACCTGATAATCATTTTGACATTATACTGGCTGCCGCAACCCTGCACCATTTACGCGGCGATGCTGATTGGGAACTTGTTTTTACCAAACTATATAAAACATTAAAGCCGGGTGGCAGTATCTGGGTATCCGATCTGATCACGCATGATTCGCCGCCTTTAATTGAATTGTTCAGGCAAAAATACAGTGATTACCTGGATACCCTTGGCGGACCGGAATACCGGCAAAAAGTGTTGGATTATGTGGCTCATGAGGATACGCCACGTTCTATAAATTTCCAACTAGCGCTGTTAACCAAAGTTGGCTTTAAACAAGTAGAGGTACTGCATAAAAATTCGTATTTCGCTGCTTTTGGCGGGATTAAATGATGTTTAAGACTTACTTAGTTTAAAAAACTAAGTCTGTTTTTTTGATATAGTTAATTTTTGCCATCTTCGGACGAAAATTAAAAGCATGATCAACGTAAACGAATATTTTGAAGGCACTGTTAAATCATTGGCCTATAATACCAACGATGGAAAATCAACTATTGGCGTTATGGAAGATGGCGAATATGAATTTGGCACATCAAGCCATGAAACAATGATAGTTATAGAAGGTGAATTAACCGTGTTGTTACCCGGCACAAAGGATTGGACCGTATTTACAAACGGACAATCGTTTGAAGTGGAAGCGAACGCTTCATTTAAAGTAAAATCTAAAGGGCAAACTTCTTATTTGTGTAAATACAGGTAGAAGAAATAATAGACTTACGAAGTTTTTAAGTAAACTTCGTAAGTCTTTGCAAAGACTAATTATTTCTTTTCAGGAGCTGGTTTTTCGGGAGGTGTTGAGGTGATCTCTCCAAACTCATTTACATAAGCCATCATACTATCAAGGTCGCTTCCGCCGGCATTTTCCTTGCGCTCCAGCTTACGTTGCTCTTTATCTTCTTTCTTTTTCTGCCTGTTTTTTTCGAGTTGCTTTTTCATAAAGGTTGCCTGTGACTTCGCCATAATTATTGTATTTAAGTAAGCTTGCCTGCGCCCAAAACGCGCTATCCGCAGGCAGGATGCCGGGATGTATAAAACCGCAAGTGTAAATATCTGCAAAAGTACGCAAATTTAACTTAACCGGAT
>DASWOZ010000285.1:0-6169 GCA_036398535.1 Mucilaginibacter sp.
TTCTTTAATGGTAATGGGGTTAACTGCCGTGATATTTACAGTTTTCAACATTTTGCTTTCTAATGTCAGCTTAATGGGATCGAGCAGGATAGGTTTTGTGCTATTGTCCATCACATACCGGCGTATAAAAGTTTGATAGCCTAAGCCATAAACCGTGATCTTAAAGTTTTTGCTAACTACAGCAGGGAAGCTGAATACGCCTTTGGCAGATGTTGCCACAACCATACTATCCTTCTCGGATGTTAATTTTACGGTTACTCCCGGCACCAAACCAGTGGAATCGGTAACGCTGCCGACTACAGTACGGCTTAACTGCGCAGATGCCCTGCCGGCAAACAGGATACTGAGGATAAGGATTAGTAAAGTTTTATTCATTGATAACAGGGGCAAGGGGTTTCCCTATTGACGATGAAGATAAACCTTAGTTTAACGTGCTATTGATATGTCATACAATTGTTGCAAAAGTTAACTAAACTTAACCCGCACAGTCTCAATGTATACCTTTGCGTTTTAGCAGGCCGCCGGTGGTGTCATCAATACTTTGCTGTACAATAAATGCAGATGGGTCTACCTTTAATATAGCTTGTTTAATAGATGGTATTTCGAGCCGGGTAGCCACTGTAAAAATAATATCCCGGGGGGCATTAACCTGCCCGTCTTTACCATAACCGCTTTTGCCCTGATAAATGGTTACGCCACGGCCCAATCTTTGGGTAATTACCCTGCGGATCACGTCGCTTTTGGTTGATACCACGGTGATGCCGGTATACTGCTCAAAACCGTTCAAAATAAAATCGATCATTTTAGAGGCCGCCACATAGGTAAGTATAGAATACAGGGCCGACTCGACACCTAAAAATAAAGCAGCTGTAGAAAATATGACAACGTTGAGCAGTAAAACAACATCGCTCACCCGCAATAACTGGGTTCGCTTGCTCACTAATACGGCCGCAATTTCGGTACCATCCAGCACTGCGCCGGCCCGCATGGCAAGGCCGGAGCCTACGCCTATAAAAAAACCGCCGAATACCGCCGTAAGCAGCTTATCAGAAGTAACATCGGGGAAATGAACAAAGGCCAGGCAGAGCGATAAGCCGCCGATAGCCAGCGCACTTTTTATAGCAAATAAGAGCCCTAATCTTTTATAACCTAAGTACAGGAAAGGTGCATTAATTACAAATATGAGGATAGAAATTGGCAATCTTGTGGTTTCGGCTATGAGCATGGAGATACCGGTAACGCCGCCATCGATAAATTTGCTGGATAGCAAAAAACCTTTAAGGCCGATCCCGGCGGATAGGATACCTAATATAATGGACATAAAATTTTTAATTTCTGCTTTAACTTTAACTTTCATACAGGTTGATGATAATATGCAGGTTAGAATAACAGGGCTGCGTTGCCTAATTTAAATAATTAAGGCTAAGAAACCAACAGGCTGGGTTTACATTACAATAACACGACTTTACAGGAAAGGCTGAACGAGGAAGTATTGAGCTATATGCGGCTGGTATATCATTCAGCAGATGAGCGGCCATAAAAAATAGGCTCACTCTTTTATACAGGCACTTGCTAATTATTTAAAGCTTATTACATTTACCGCATGAACTATTCGATTGAAATTATTCGCAAAACAAGGGTAAATGTATTGGATCTGGTTGATGGCTTATCAATCAAACAATTAAATAAAGTCCCCGAAGGGTTTAATAATAATTTGATCTGGAATATTGGCCATTTGGTTGCCGCACAACAAAATATATGCTATAAGCGTGCTGGTTTTCCATTGGTAATCGATGAAGCATTTTTTGATACTTATAAATCAGGAACAAAGCCGGAGGGTGATGTTGATGAAGCCGGTTTCGGGCACATAAAGCAACTTCTGGCATCAACAATAGATCGCTTAGAGCTTGATTACAGTAAAGGCATATTTACGGATTACAAAGCATGGACAGCCCGTTATAATTTTGAAATAAGCAGTATTGATGAAGCTATAACCTTTTTACCATTTCACGAAGGCCTGCATACCGGCTATATAATGGCATTAAAACGCGCCTTATCCCGGTAATAATTATTCAGATCGTTCCTTTTTGATAATCATCCGTACGTTTCCCTGCTTTATCAGCTTTTGCTCTTCGGGTGTAAAGCTTTCGCGCCCGCCAAAGTCCTGTACCCAGTACAGGCCATTGCGCGCCGCGCCAATTTCTTTAAAAACGGGGTTCATAAGGTTTTGGCAATGGCCCGGGCTTTTAAACCAGCCATCACTTACTTCGGCAATGCTTTGCTGCCCATAGGCAATATTTTCGCCAACGGCAAAACTGCGATAGCCATTAAAGTAGTAACCAGCTGCTACAACGCGGTCTTCGCCCGTGCGGCCATCTTTGCTGGTATGGCTAAAATAATTATGGAGGTTCATGTCCTGCGCATGGCCTTGTGCCGCAATTTCGAGGGTATTATTCCAGGTTAATGGAGGAGCAGGGGGGAAATATTTTTTACCGCAGCTGCAGCCAACGGCTCTTACTTTATTTATGCGCGATAAAAATTCCTGTTTAAAATTATCACTTGCCGGCATATCCTGCGATTGTGCAAACGCCGCTATGCATAACAGTAATGCTGTTAATAATCCACCAATGGTCCACCTCTTGTTCATATTCTTGTCAGACGAAAAAAGCAGTTAATAGTTTAAAGCTTTTTAACGTTTGCGTTTGTAAAATATGATTAGTGTAGCAACCAGTATAATTGTTATAATCAGGCCGGTTATAATTACAAAGAGGCCAGGCTCCGGGCTGTGTTTTTGCCGGTTAACTTGTAACTGGTTGTATAATACTTTTTTCTTGTGCGCAGTTTGGCAGCCATTCGCGCCTCCGAATCGCGGGTTGCGCTGTCTTTCATAAAGGCATAACGCTTCATCGCTTCAGCAGCTTGTTTACCGCCGTTAGTGCTGTTATATAAACGGGCATAACTTAACATTACATCCATTTGCTGATTGGTGTAACAGTTGGACGACGATAGTTGCAGGGCCTCGTGCAAATCGCGGCGGGCCAGGTCGAAATCATGAATATCCATTTTAATACCCGCCAGCGTAATTAAGGAGGCTACGATATTGGGTACATCATTTTGCTCACGGGCCATGGTGTTTGATTGCAGGATGAACCACTTGGCCGGGCTGTATTTTTTTTGATCGCGGTAAACTTTAGCCAACCTGTCGAATGAGGTACGCAAGCCGGTGCTATCGTCTGTACGTGAGTACTGGTGTACGGCTAAGAGGGTATATTTTAAAGTATTTTCCTGGTAAGCAGTTTTTAATTCCCTGTCCTGTATTGCGCCATAATTCATATAGCTTAACGCCAGTTGATTATAAAGTCTGGCTTTCAAAGTATTGGATGAAGTAGTATCTATTTGCTTTTGCAGGCTATCCGCCAGCGAGCTTTGCGCAAAAACATGTGCAGTTGCAGATATGATGAAGATAAAAAGTGATAACTTTTTCATGTACAGGCTGATATAAGCATCTATTTGATGTGATTATTTTACTATCAAAGGTTGTGCCTGTTTCTACGGAAAAAGTGTAAATAAGTTATAATCAGCATATAAAAAAAATTAGTTAAAGTATAACTTTAACTAATGGAAGAAAAATATCTGTTTTATCAGACGGTAATTAACGGGTAATTAATTGCTGATAACGGGAAATAAAATTCTGGAAGGATTTGCTTTTGTTTAGTATTAAATTAAACAGGCAGATGCCGCATACAGCCGTAGTAATACCTGCCAAAACGTCGAGCACGTAATGGTGGCTGGCATAAACTGCCGTAAACCAAATACCCACCATTACAATGGCAAAAATGATATTGGCATATTTTAAGCGGTTCTTTATACCGTAATACAATACAATTACCGGGTAGGACGAATGTAATGAAGGCATAGCTGCAAATACATTGGAGCCCTTGGTATATATAGATTTAAAGATACCGGCATGTACATAATTATCAAAACGTGCCAGGCCTGCGGTGCTGGCTTTTGTAAGGGGAATAAAATGGAAGCCATGCTCCTGAATAAACCAGGGCGGCGCAGCAGGGAAGGTATAGTAAACCACAAAGCCCAACAGGTTTACCAGGAAAAAGGTAAGCGAAAAGCCTAAAAACTCTTTTGGCCTTGTAAAAAGTAAATAGGTAGCAAAACCCAATGGAACAGGTATCCAGCACAGGTAGAACAACCCGGTAACTACATCCAGCCAGGTACGGCTGTTGGCTTTCAGATATTCGTTGGGGGTTAATCTAATGCCGTTGGTGTTTATGCCGAAAAGGCTTTTTTCGGTATTATACAAATCGCCTATATGAACCGGGTTGTAATGGTAGTTCGGAAAGGCTTTCATATAGTCAAATATGATCCAGTATACTATAAATATGGCAAAGCCGGTAACAAACCTGCGTGTATAGCCTGATAAATAGTACGACCCATTCACCAGGCCGATCAATACCAGCTGATCTGTTTTAAAGCCGACCATTACGCCCGATAACGCCACATAAGCCAAAGATAGCAGGGCAAGCGTTATGGCGGTTTTAATTTTTACCTGAGGAAATAATTCAGCGGAGGAATAGAGGCTCATTTTTATTTTTGACCCTCGAAATCAGACCGGAACACTTTATCCCATAGCGCCGAGCTTACACCATAGCCTTTAGTTGGGTCCTGGTAGTGGTGCAGCATGTGGTGTTTTTTAATACTTTTCCAGATCCCGCCTTTAAAATTAAAGTGGTGGATAGCATAATGGCCAATATCATAAACCAGGTAACCTGCAATAAATGACGCAAAAAATGCATATACATCTTCGTGCCGCGGTAATATAATCCTGAACAAAAAGAAGAAGCCCAAGGCTAACGGGATACTTGCCGAAGGCGGCATTACCAAACGTTTTTTATCGCTCGGGTAATCGTGGTGAACGCCGTGAAATATAAAATGCAGGCGTAAAGCCCATTCTGCTTTCGGCACAAAGTGAAATACAAAACGGTGTAATACGTATTCGACGAAAGTCCATACAAATAAGCCCGAAACCAGGAGGATAATAATACGGACTGCAGATTGCTGCGCATTAAATATGGCCATATACAGGCAATACAATACAACAGGCAGGTAGATAATAACGGGTACGAAAAAATGGACCTTTGATAAGCTTTCTAATAAACTGCTTTTAAACATTCGTACCGACTCTTGCGAGTTTGACACATAATTCTTTTTCATTTTGCTAATCAGGGTTTAAATCTATCCACTATTTCTTGTCCGGTTGCGGGGTCGGTTCCTTTTAGCTCAACGTATACCACGTTGGGCAGCCAGAAAGACCCGCCCTCAATTTTAACAAAAATACGATTAAGTATGGCTTGTTTCTGTGCAATTGTGGCGTAAATATGATATTTACCGTCGGCCGCCTTCATTAAGGTAAGCGGGAACTTTTTATAGGATACAAAACGTATATCATATTTGCCATCGCCCAGCGCCTTTTGAGTTAAACCGTACGCAAATTTACGTTGTATAAAGCTTAATTCTTCGTGCTGTCCCTTTTCATTATATTTTATCCAGTAAACATGCAGGGGGGCTTCCGTATCTAATTCCCCGTTGCTGCCTGTGTTTAACTCATAAACTATGGTATTGGTATTAGGGTCGCGCTGTACGTAAAAAAGCCTGCTTATATTATTGGGTAAGGTTGGGAAATTAATTTGCGGCTTTACCTTCTTTTTAAGTGTATCTGCGGCCGGGTATTTTGCTGTGGCAGCGTTTGCTGCTGGTTTACTAAAAAACAATGCACCGGCACACAGCGCTAAAATTATAATAATGGATCTCTTTAACACAACTGAAATTATTTTTGGGATCTTTCTTTCTCAAGCAAGCTCTTTTTGGCTTCCATCAGCCTGTTAAACGCGGTTATATTTGTTAAAAAGGCCAGGGCTACAATAGGAATTGTAAAGATAGACATGGTTTCGAAAACGTGGTATTTGATGCCTGGTATGTAAAGTTTATAATCGCCGCCAATGTATAATGATGACAGGCCACAAAGTATGGCGCATAAACCAATGGTAATTACACGTTCGGGGCGCTGCATTAAGCCTCCTTTACACTCAATCCCTAAACCTTCGGCACGGGCACGCACATAACTAACCATCATAGAGCCAATAAGCGCTATAAA
>DASWOZ010000286.1:0-4202 GCA_036398535.1 Mucilaginibacter sp.
TCGCCTACTACCGAATTACCTAAAAACCCATCATGCCCTTTTGATGAAAAACCCCAAATTACCGCGTTACTTAGTTCGCCACCCACACGCGAATATGGCCCTACAGTGGTAGCACCATATATTTTAGCCCCCATCTTTACCTGCGAATGCTCACCTAAAGCAAACGGCCCGCGGATATGGGCACCTTCCCAAACTTCGGCATGGTTAGCTAAATAAATTGGGCCGTTATTGGTATTAAAAGTAGCACATTCGGCTGTGGCGCCTTCTTCGGCAAAAAAATCATTGCCTATAATGGTATTGGTATCGCTTAGGGTTGCGCTGGTGCGTCCCTTAGTTAATAAGGCAAAATCTTTACGCAGTTCAACATCATTCTTTTTAAAAATATCCTCGGGGTAACGGATAACTATTTGTACATGCTCATAATTTGCGCCATCAAAATTAGCTTGCGGGTCAAATTGCCGGGCATAGCTTTCGTCCAACCGCACTGCTATTAACTGTTCATCGTATTTTAATGCTTCGCCAATTTGTAATTGAGAAATTGCCTCTACCAGGCCTTCATCAGGGCAAAAGCTGCCGTTAATAAATAAATTATCCTCCACAATATTTATCGGGAACTTATCACGTAAATAAGGTTGCGTATGAAAAGAGAATTCGCTATTAAGGTATTTACCCCATTTTTCGGCAATGGTAAGTATACCAATGCGCAGATCAGCAACAGGGCGGGTGTAAGTTAAGGGCAGGAGTGTTTGGTGTGCGTTATCGTCAAAAAGGATAATTGCCATAGCACAAAAATAAAAAAAGTCCCGACTGTAAAGCCGGGACTTGTAAATAATTTATTAACAGTACAATTACTTTTTGTTGTAACGTGTACGGAATTTATCAATACGGCCTGCAGTATCAACCAGTTTCATTTTACCGGTATAGAACGGATGCGAGGTGTGTGAAATTTCTAATTTAACCAACGGATATTCGTTGCCATCTTCCCATTTTACAGTTTCACGGGTATCGATGCATGATTTAGTTATAAAAGAATAGTCGTTTGACATGTCTTTAAATACAACTAATCTATAATTTGATGGGTGCAGATCTTTTTTCATTACTTTATATTCTTTATAAAAGAGGTGCAAAGATATGATTTTTAATTAAAAAATAAATAGTAAAACAGAATATTTTCTAACGGTATCACCATCTTACTTTACGCGCAGCGAAGATAAAGTCGACAAGCAAAGCGTTTGGCGCTAATTAGGTGCAAATGATAAAACCGAGTAGGTTAATAATACCCTTTACATTTAACAATTAAAATTTGCTCCTGTGTTACTTTGTATATTAATCTATGCTCCTGGTCAATTCTCCGGCTCCAGTAACCGGCCCAATTACCTTTTAATGGTTCGGGTTTTCCGATGCCTTTAAATGGATCATGGTCAATATCCCTTATCAAGGTTTTAATACGCTGAACAATTTGCATATTATTTTCAAACCATTCATTATATTCATTAAAAGCAATGGGTGTAAAACTAAGATTTCTCACAGGTTACTTGCCAACCGGGCTATAGTGCATAAAATCCTCCATCGTAAAAGTAACCAACTCTTCCGCATTTTCAGTTTCTTCTATAGAACGGTCAAGTGCATTCGCATATTCCCGGTCAAATTCTCTCAATGAAATGGTAACATCAATATTATCTTTGCTGCCGATAAAGTTTTTTATTTTATCCAACAGGATCTCATTCAGTTCAGATGGGTTAACCTTAATGATTGTTTCCATAAATGAATTATTTAATATTCAAATATACGGATAAATGAGGGTTACTAAAATTGTATATCCCTACCCTCTTTACGCGCAGCGAAGAGAAAGCCTCACAACTGGGCGAAGTTACGCTTTGCTAAACTTTCGACCAACATGAGGCGAAGGCATCCTGCACCAACTCTACCAACACCCCGCCCGCACTTTTGGGGTGTACAAAACAAACCAGCTTATTATCGGCACCTAACTTAGGTTCATCACTCAGCAATATAAACCCTTCGGCTTTTAAGCGTTGCATTTCGGCTTTAATATCATCTACCTCAAAAGCAATATGGTGAATGCCAGCTCCTTTTTTGGCTATAAATTTGGCTATGGGGCTGTCATTGTTTAACGCCTCTAATAATTCTATCTTATTGGGGCCGCTTTGTAAAAAGGCGGTAACTACGCCCTCGCCGGCTACTTCTTCAGTTTTATAAATGGCGGTGTTTAATAATTTTTCATAAAGGCTGCCTGCGCTTTTTAAATCGGTTACGGCTATGCCAATATGCTCAATCTTATTCATGTCCAAATATTGTAAATTATTGCGGGTTTACTGCTTTTTGGCTTTGCTTTGAAGGATTTTAAATAAAAAGATTACTTATCTTTGTAGTATATTATATTTGAAGATATGAATATTCCTATTTATCTGGATAACAATGCAACAACACCTATGGATCCACGGGTGCTGGAAGCGATGTTACCTTATTTTAACGAGAAGTTTGGTAATGCAGCCAGCCGCAACCACGCTTTTGGCTGGGTAGCTGAAGAAGCTGTTGATTATGCCCGCGAACAAGTGGCCAAACTGATTGGTGCAAGTGAAAAAGAGATCATCTTTACTTCTGGCGCTACCGAATCAGACAATCTGGCTATCAAGGGTGTATTTGAAATGTACAAAGAAAAAGGCAACCATATAATCACTACGGTTACCGAGCATAAAGCGGTTTTAGATGCCTGCAAACACGTTGAAAAATTAGGCGGTAAAGTAACTTATCTTCCGGTTAAAGAAGATGGCCTGCTTGACCTTGCTGTGCTGGAAGCAGCTATGACGCCCGAAACTATTTTAGTATCGGTAATGTATGGTAACAACGAAATTGGGGTTATACAGCCCGTTAAAGAAATAGCAGCAATTGCCCACAAACATGGCGCATTGTTTATGACGGATGCAGTACAGGCAGTTGGTAAAATACCGGTTGATGTAAATGCAGATGGTATTGACCTGTTAGCCTTATCGGCACATAAAATATACGGACCCAAAGGCGTTGGCGCATTATACGTTCGCCGTAAAGGACCACGTGTTAAAGTTACCGCGCAAATGGACGGTGGCGGGCACGAACGCGGCATGCGCTCTGGCACGTTAAACGTACCTGGCATTGTTGGCTTGGGTAAGGCTTGTGAACTTTGCGGACTGGAAATGGAAAGCGAAGCTAAACGTTTATCTGCTTTACGCGATAAATTGCAAAACGCATTAACCGTGCTGGAAGAAAGCTATGTAAACGGAAACGTTGAACATCGTTTACCACATGTTGCCAATATCTCTTTCAAATATGTAGAAGGTGAAGGCTTAATGATGGCGATGAAAGACCTGGCTGTATCATCAGGCTCGGCTTGTACATCAGCTTCGTTAGAACCATCTTACGTATTAAAAAGTTTAGGCTTATCTGATGATCTGGCACACTCTTCGATACGTTTTGGTTTGGGCCGCTTTACTACCGAAGAAGAAGTGGATTACGCCATTAAAGTAACTAAAGATTCGGTTACTCACCTGCGCGAACTTTCACCGCTTTGGGAAATGTTTAAAGAAGGCATTGACCTTGACTCAATTGAGTGGGCAGAACATTAATTTAATGTGCAAATATGCAGATGTACGAATGTGCAGATGCAATTAAATAAAATATAAAAAAGAGTTTGGAATAAATCAATAATTCACTCACTCATTAATTCAATAATTAAAACTATGGCTTATTCAGATAAAGTAATTGATCACTACACTAACCCCCGCAATGTTTGCACTTTAGATAAAAGCAGCCACAAAGTAGGTACCGGTTTAGTGGGTGCCCCTGAGTGCGGCGACGTAATGCGCCTGCAAATACAGGTTGATGATAACAACGTAATTACCGATGCTAAATTCAAAACTTTTGGATGCGGATCGGCTATCGCTTCATCATCATTAGCTACCGAATGGTTAAAAGGTAAAAGCATTGACGATGCCATGAAAATTGACAACATGGATATCGTAGAAGAATTGGCTTTGCCGCCAGTAAAAATTCATTGTTCTGTTTTGGCAGAAGATGCAATTAAAGCAGCAATCAACGATTTCCGTGTGAAGAATGGTTTGCAGCCAATTGAGTCTGAAAAAGTACACCACTAAGAGAGTTGTAAGTGATAAGTTTTAGGTTGTAAGTTGTATAAAACGCTTCAACTT
>DASWOZ010000287.1:0-1639 GCA_036398535.1 Mucilaginibacter sp.
ATTCTTTAAGCTGTTTAAACAGATCCGTATAAAATTTTAAGCCCAAATCAGGATGGTGGCCACCTTGTAATAATAGCTGATCGCCACCAAAGCGAAAGGTTTCCTCAATCTTTTGTTTATAGGTTTCAATATCGGTAATATAGCTATCCTCATGACCCGGGCGGCGAAAAAAATTGCAAAACTTGCAGTTAGCAATGCAAACGTTGGTAGTGTTTACATTACGGTCAATCTGCCAGGTTACCTTGCCATGGGGTACCTGCTTTTTACGCAGTTCATTAGCCACATACATTAAATCGGGCGTAGAGGCATGTTCATATAGGAACATACCCTCTTCCTTACTTAAAAACTCAAATCGCGAAGCGCGTTGCAGCAGATCGGCTGTATTCATATAACAAATATACGTACTAAGAAAATGTATTTGAAGGAGTATTAAATAATTGACAATTAAATGTAAGCAGCCATCCAAAAGCTTTGACAACTTTTAAAAGTTATCAAAGCTACTAATGAAGTTTAATTCATGAGATTAGTATAATTTTTCAAATATCATAACTACTCAGCCACCCGTCCTTTATCCAATTTCAATACCTTATCCACACTATCCGGAATTTCATGCTGGTAGTGGGTTACATAAATCAACGTAACATTGCTTAAGCCGCAAATGGTGTCTACCAAATTTTTAAAATGTTGCTGCTGATGGGCGTCCATGCCCTGGCAGGGTTCGTCAAATATCAACAGATCCGGGTTTTTGATAAGGGCCCGGGCCAGTAAACATAATCTTTGCGCGCTTGCCGGGATATTTTTTAACAATACACGGGCGTATTTTTCAATTTCTAATGCTTTCATCCAGCGCAAGGCTGTTTCGGCTTTTTCCTTGCTGCTTTGCCTAAACAGGCCTAATGTATCATAATAACCAGATTCAATTACTTGCAAACAACTATTATCGGTAGGGAAGTACTGGTGCAATTCGGGCGATACAAAGCCTATTTTCTTTTTAATATCCCAGATGCTTTCACCCGATCCGCGTTTTCTGTCAAACAATATAATGTCATTAGCATAAGCCTGTGGGTTATCGCCATTGATCAAACTTAACAGGGTAGATTTGCCTGCACCATTAGGGCCAAGTAATGCCCATCGGTCGCCGGTTTTTATCTGCCAGTTCACTTTATCTAAAACAACGTTATTGCCATATTGTATATGTACATTGTTCATATACACAACCTGGTTATAATTGGTTTTTGCAGCCGTATTTAATAGGGCTTTCAATTCATTCTTATCAATTTTATCTTCCTGTTGCTCAAATAGTTCAGGATGATATTGATCTTTAACCGTCACTTTTTTAATTGCACCATTTTCAAGTTGTGCCACATGCGTTATGGCAGGTGGTATTTCATACGGTGATGTAGCCATGATCACTGTAATGCCTGATGCGGATATTTCATCAATTATACTATCAAATTGTTTACGGGTTTGTATGTCCAATCCGGTTAGCGGGCTATCCAATAAAAGTAATAAGGGGTTTTTAAGTAGTGCCGCGGCTATCATTAACCGTTTGGTTTCGCCGTTTGATAATTTTATCAATTGTTTATAACGTAGTGCTTCCAATTTTAAGGTATGCAATACATTATCAAAATTCCAGTAA
>DASWOZ010000288.1:0-5278 GCA_036398535.1 Mucilaginibacter sp.
CGTAACATTTCAAAAAATACAGCTATAATTATCCCAGAACATTTTGTACCAAGTTTTAAGCCTGCTAAAACTTTTGTTGAAAAAGTAAGATCAGGAAATAAGGTTAAAGCAAGCAAATAATTTATAAGATGAATAAGAAGCAAATAGTAATTATTATAGCAACAGTTGCTATTACGGGCTATTTGTATTCATTACCTGTAAAAGGGTTAGTAAAACCAAAGGCTACACGTACCAATGCAGGCGTTGCAAATGATCAGCAACCGGCAAATACAGTAACCGTAGCAACCGTTTCGGCAACAGCCAAAACCGCTATCGGGGCAGGGTTATCGGCAAAGATAACCGACCTGGAAGGCCAATTAAGCAAAGCATCTGAAAGCGATAAGCTGGCTATTGAAAAACAGTTAGCTACCAATTGGGATGATGTTAACCAACCAGCGCCCGCGGCATTTTATTACCTTACGGTTGCCCGCAAGGATAATAAATTTGAAGATTGGCTGAATGCCGGTAATCGTTTTAATGATGCATATAAGCTAACTCAAGACACCGTTGCCCAGCCTTTATATACCGCAAACGCTGTAGAGGCTTTTCAAAACGCGACAAAGTTAAAGCCCGAAAGCCTGGATGCAAAAACAGGTTTAGGTATAGCCTATGTAAACGGTGGCGGCGCCCCAATGCAAGGTATTGCTTTACTGCTTGGTGTTGTTAAACAGGATCCGAATAACAGGGCGGCAAACCTAAATTTAGGCTTGTTCTCTATGAAATCGGGCCAGTATGAAAAGGCTATTGACAGGTTTAAAACTGTAATTGCACAAAAACCTGAATTTGAAAGCTACTTTTATCTGGCCGAAACGTATAAGCAGTTAGGTAGAAAACCAGAAGCTATTGCCGCTTATCAAAAATGCAAAGAAATGATGCCCGACCCGGTTTTTGGTCAGCGCATTGACGAATATATTAAGGAATTAAAAAATTAACACATTAAAAAATTATTATTATGCCGAGCGGTAAAAAACGTAAAAGACACAAAATGGCTACCCATAAACGCAAAAAGCGTTTAAGAAAAAACAGGCATAAGAAAAAATAAACGGCAATAGCCGTTTATTTTTACCTGCTTTTATAGCGAGTAAAGCACATTATTGTTTTTTACCCTATTATTAATATGCGCCCCGGTAGCTATCGGGGCCTTTTAAAGAAATGGAGTAGCAGTTGATAAAAGAATTAATTATCGATTCATCCCCAAACGGGGCTACTATTGCATTATTACAGGATAAACAACTTGTAGAGCTTCATAAAGAGCAAATCAGCAACAATTATACCGTTGGTGATATTTATTTGGGCCGGATCAAAAAGATCATGCCTGGGCTAAATGCTGCTTTTGTAGATGTTGGTTATGAGAAAGATGCATTTTTGCATTACCTGGATCTTGGTCCGCAGGTACAAAGCCTGCTTAAATTGGCCAAGCAAGTGCGTAGTGGAGGTTACCAGTCTAAGCTTTTAGACAATTTTAAGCTGGAAGAAGATATTAGTAAAGGAGGCAAGATCTCTGACATACTAAATAAAAATCAGCTTATACCCGTGCAAATAGCCAAGGAGCCTATATCAACAAAAGGCCCCCGCTTAAGCTCGGATATGTCTATTGCAGGCAGGTACGTAGTATTAGTGCCGTTTTCTGAAGTGATCTCTATCTCAAAAAAGATAAAGAGTAACACGGAACGGAACCGCTTGCGCAAGATTGTGGAAAGTATAAAACCAAAGCATTTTGGTGTAATTATACGTACCGTATCTGAGGGCAAGGGCGTGGCCGAGCTGCAAAAAGATCTGCTTGACTTAATATCACGCTGGGAAGCTTTTATGACCCGCTTACCATCGGTTGAGCCGGGTAAAAAAGTATTAGGCGAAATTGGCCGTACCTCAACTATTTTGAGGGATATTTTAAATCCCGATTTTCAGCACATTTATTTGAATGATCCTGCTTTGTATGAGGAAGTACGTTCATATGTACATGAGATCTCACCAGAGATGGAAAACATTGTACGCCTGCATAAACACAAGGAGCCCATTTTTGAGCACCACGGTGTGGATAAACAAATCAAGGGCGCTTTTGGTAAAACAGTAAACCTGGCAGGCGGTGCCTACTTGGTAATTGAACATACCGAGGCCCTGCATGTTATTGATGTAAACAGCGGTAACCGTACAGCAAGTAAAGAGAATCAGGAAGAAAACGCGTTTCAGGTAAATAAAGAAGCAGCTAAAGAAATTGCACGCCAGCTTAGGCTGCGTGATATGGGCGGCATTGTAGTGATTGATTTTATTGATATGCACAAGCCAACCAACCGTAAAGATCTGTTTGATTATTTACGTACCGAGATGTCACTTGACAGGGCTAAGCATACCATTTTACCGCCAAGTAAATTTGGATTGGTGCAAATTACCCGCCAGCGCGTTAGGCCAGAAATGAATATCGTAACTACCGAGGTTTGCCCCGCCTGCCACGGCACCGGCACCATAAGGCCAACCATTTTATTGCTGGATGATATTGAAAACAACTTTAACTATATATTAGTTGAGCAAAACGAAAAAGGCATTACCCTTTGCGTGCATCCATATATTGAAGCCTACATCAGGCAGGGTTTTATTACCCGCCAAATAAAATGGTTCTTCAAATATAACCAATGGATAAAAGTTAAAAGCAACCCGGCTTACCAATTAACCGAGTTCCACTTTTTCTCCTCAAAAGACGAAGAGATAAAGCTTTAAGAAATTTTAATGTGCAGATATGCAGATTACGGATGTGCAGATGGTTCTTAACCACCTGCACATTTTGTTTTAGAACCGTTTTGTTTTCAACTGCCATTACGAACAACAAACCCAAACACTAAAAATTTTAGCATTTCAATTGCCCGTTTAAATAATAATTCGCATTTTTGACCATTGCAGATTTGCACATCTGCACATCTAAAAATGGCTAAAGCAAAGATCGCATACTTTTGTCAGAGCTGTGGCTTTGAATCGGCAAAGTGGCTGGGTAAATGCCCGTCATGCGCGCAATGGAATACTTTTGTAGAAGAGGTAATTGAAAAACCCAATACTGCTGTACCCAACTGGAAAACTGCCGCATCAACAACACAACAACGCGCTAACAAACCCATACCTGTTGCGGATATTGTTTTTAGCGAGGAACATCGCATACTAACCCCCGATAAAGAATTTAACCGTGTGTTGGGTGGCGGTATTGTAGCCGGCTCATTAGTTTTAATTGGTGGCGAGCCTGGCATAGGTAAATCAACCCTGATGCTGCAACTGGCCTTAAACATGCCTAACCTAAAAGTGCTATATGTATCAGGTGAGGAAAGCGACCATCAAATTAAAATGCGGGCGGAAAGACTAACTTCTGTGGAAAGTCAAAAGTTAAAAGTCGAAGGTCGAAAAATTGAGTCAGGGGGGATTAATTCCGAATTTGAAAATCCAAAATTCGAAATTAATAAAGGCTGCTTCGTCCTCACAGAAACTTCCACTCAAAATATATTTAAGCAGATTGAAGAATTACAGCCCGATCTGGTTGTGATAGATTCTATACAAACCCTGCATTCGGCACATATTGAATCTACACCGGGCAGTGTATCGCAGGTACGGGAATGTACGGCTGAGCTGCTCCGCTTTGCCAAAGAAAGCGCGACTCCTGTGTTCCTGATAGGTCATATCACCAAAGACGGCATGATAGCCGGGCCCAAAATATTGGAACATATGGTTGACACCGTTTTACAATTTGAGGGCGACAGGCACCATGTTTACCGAATTTTACGCACCATTAAAAACAGGTTTGGTTCAGCATCGGAGTTAGGTATTTATGAAATGCTGGGCGAGGGCCTGCGTGAAGTTTCCAACCCATCAGAAATCTTATTATCCCAACGCGATGAGCCATTAAGTGGCATTACCATATCGGCTACTTTAGAAGGCATGCGCCCTATGCTGATAGAAACCCAGGCATTGGTCAGCACATCGGCATACGGCACGCCCCAGCGTACCGCCACGGGCTTTGATACCAAACGCATGAGCATGTTACTGGCCGTGCTCGAAAAGCGCTGTGGCTTTAGGTTAGGCGCCAAAGATGTATTTTTAAATATTACAGGTGGTATAAGGGTAGAGGACCCGGCTATTGACCTGGGGTTGGCGGCAGCCATCATATCATCACACGAGGACATCCCTATTCCTTTTAAAACCTGCTTTGCTGGAGAAATTGGCTTATCCGGAGAAATCAGGGCCGTTAACCGTATAGAACAACGCATTGCCGAAGCGCAAAAGCTGGGCTTTGAGCAAATATTTATTTCTAAATATAATCTGCCATCTTCGGCACAGGATAAAAAGCGAATGGATCTGTCCCGCTATAACATTGAAATAAAAGTGGTTTCAAGTATTGAAGAAGTGTTTGGGTTATTGTTTGGTTAAACTTAAACACCAATGTAATAAAAAGAGCCCGGCCTGTTTAAACAGGCCGGGCTCTTTTTATTACAAGATAATATCTCTTACTGTGTTTTTACTATAATTTTTCTGATCACGTTATTGTTAAAATCACCCACATATACCACACCCTGTGCATCAACTGCTACACCTTGCGGATTACTGAAACGGGCAACTGTGCCAATGCCGTCAACATAACCGGCATTATTTATGGCACCTGCAAGCGTGTATAAGGTTTTAGTGTTTGCGGTAACTTCTAATATCCGCCCGCTTTGATCGGCAGCAAAAATATTGCCTGCCGCATCAACCGTAATTGCGGTTACTGCACCTACCACTGTTTTTTGTACCGGGCTTCCCGCTATGGTAGTAACCACACCTGCCGGTGTCACCATCCGGATGGCCGTATTGCCTTGGTCGGCTACATAAATATTTCCCGCGGCATCACAGGCCAGTGCGTTCGGCGAGTTGAATATCGCTAAATCACCTGTTCCGTCGGCGTAGCCGGGGGCTGTAGATTGCGCAAAGCCAACAGCCGCTAGCCTTCCGGCAACGGTGCTAACTACGCCTGCCTGCGTAATTTTACGTATTAAATTATTACCACGGTCAGCAACGTAAACGTTTCCTGAACCGTCAACAGCTACTCCCTGCGGACTGTTAAATTCAATAATTGATGGTGTTGATCCGTCAGCGTAGCCCACTTTTCCGTTTCCGGCAAACGTGCTTACTACACCCGCAGGGGTTATTTTGCGAATTACATTATTACCCAAATCGGCAACGTAAGCATTTCCCTGTGCATCAAAGGCAATGCTCCTTGGCCCGTAAA
>DASWOZ010000289.1:0-7333 GCA_036398535.1 Mucilaginibacter sp.
TGCCCTTCGCTTAAAAAGAAAAACGGACCGGTTGTAGTGGCAAACGTTTCTCTACCCGTTGTCACTCTTTTTCCGGCCCCCATTATGGTATCATAATCATAAACACCAACGTATGATTTTCCAAGAACCTCCAGGGTATCTCTATGTACTACAATGGCCGTTGCTTCATCCAATCCAAAGCCAATCAGGTTCGGTGACATTTTGATCAGATCGATCAGATCAAACTGGCGGTTACGTTTTAATACATGCTGATCTATTACCGAGTTTTTTAAAAATCCTAAACCTTGTGTATGATCGCCAACCAATACCTGGGCGCCCCGGGTATCTCCGCGCCATAAAAACGAACCTTGTATGGTTGCACCCGCCGAGCTTCCGGCTATTACACCACCCCGGTTAAGCACATCCAAAAATGCCTGGTGCGTTAACGTGTTCAAATAAGAATTAGCAATGTACCATTGGCGCCCACCAACAAAATATACTCCGGTGGCATCTTTTAACGGTGCTATAAACTTTTCACTGTTTGCTTCCTTTAAGTCAGAAGTATGAAAAAGCACAACGTTTTTTATCCCGGTTTCCTTTTTTACCGTTTCAACATCTTTCTGATCGTCTTTTGCTGCTGCGCCAGCCCCAGCTGTAACTACCACAATTTTTGCTTTGTCCTTCCCCCCGGCTAATTCTGTAAATTTATTCCAGATGGATGCAGTTGACCCCACGTTACCCCCAATAATAATAAGTGTACCATTTACCGGCCCATGCCGGGTAGGTGAGCCATTTTGCATAGGCGATTGTGCCGATGCATACCATGAGCAGCAAATAAATGCAATAAGACAAGCGTAAATTTTCATAGTTAAAAAAGTTTGTTTCTAAATATAGGCGTAAAACAAACTTGAAATTCATTTATAACAAAATTGTTAAATAAGATAAATCCGATGTATATAATTTGCTATATCTCCTCCCAGATTAACTCTTTGTAACATAATACATAAACAACAAAGGCGGCAAATTGCCGCCTTTGAGTAAAAATTATAGGTAATGCCTATTGCATTTGTGGCATTTGCTTCATGGTTTCCTGCAGGTCAAGTTCCAGGCCCTGCGCAACCGCCATCCCCAGGCCAATATCTGCCCTAAACCAGTGGCAAAGCTGCCTGTTGGTAATAATCTCCTTTTTAGGGCCATCAATTCCTTTCATTGAATGAACAATGTTCTTGATCAGGTCTTGTTTTTGCTCTGGCTCCATTAAGCGGTATAAATTACCCGGTTGGGTATAATGATCATTTTCACCTTCGGCATTGCGGTCATACCAGTCGGCAACCGATGTCCCCAGATCCCATGCCGGTTCTTTATATCTTTGATCGGCTTCTATATCATCAAAACTATTCGGAAAATAATTTGGTGCCGAACCATGGTTGCCATCTACACGCATCTGGCCATCGCGCTGGTAATTATTTATAGCAAACGGACAACGGTTTACAGGGATCTGCTCATAGTTTCCACCCAGGCGATGACGATGTGCATCCGGATAAGATAGCAAACGGCCCTGTAACATTTTATCCGGCGAATAACCAATACCATCAACCACATGAGCCGGAGCAAATGCGGCTTGCTCCACATGCGCAAAATAGTTATCCGGATTTTCATTCAATTCCAGTACACCTACATCAATTAGCGGATAGTCTGCATGCGGCCAAACCTTGGTCAGATCAAACGGATTTATAGGATACGTTTTGGCATCAGCTTCGGGCATTACCTGTATTTTCATTTTCCATTTTGGGAAATCACCATTATCAATATGGGTTAACAGGTCATGCTGTGCAAAATCAGGGTTAGTGCCGCGCATCGCACCAGCTTCTTCGTCAGTAAAGTTTTTAATGCCCTGCTCGGTTTTAAAATGGAACTTTACCCAAAATCTTTCGTTGTTAGCGTTGATCAGAGAGAAGGTATGGCTTCCAAAACCATCCATGTGGCGGTAACCGTAAGGCGTACCCCGGTCTGACATCAGGATGGTTACCTGATGCAGGCTCTCTGGGTTTAATGACCAAAAATCCCACATCATCGTAGCGCTTTTACAGTTGGTATAGGGGTCGCGCTTTTGAGTATGAATAAAATCACCAAACTTTTTAGGGTCTTTCACAAAAAATACCGGGGTATTGTTGCCCACTAAATCCCAGTTGCCCTCTTCAGTATAAAATTTTATAGCAAAGCCTCTCGGATCCCGTTCCGTATCTGCCGAACCCTTTTCACCGCCGACAGTAGAGAAGCGCAAAAAAACACGGGTCTTTTTATCTATCGTATTAAACAACTTAGCCTTTGTATATTTTGAAATATCATTGGTAACCGTAAAAGTACCGTATGCCCCCGAACCTTTAGCATGTACCACCCGTTCAGGAATACGCTCACGGTTAAAATGAGCCATCTTTTCATGTAAAATAAAATCCTGTAAAAGAATTGGGCCTCTTGGACCAACAGACATTGAGTTCTCATTTTCGGCATACGGTATACCAGATGCCGTTGTTAGTTTTTTCTTCGGAGTTTCCATAGAATTATTGGTTTATTATCAAATCTCCACAAAACTATTCAATAGAAAAAATCAATAATCACTATATTTGAATAGATTAAATCTATATGACTATTGTTCAATTAGAATATATTGTGGCTGTTGATACCTACCGTAGTTTTGTAGCCGCTGCAGAAAAATGTTTTGTTACGCAACCAACATTAAGCATGCAGGTACAAAAACTGGAAGATACCTTGGGCGTTAAGCTATTTGACCGCAGCAAACAGCCCGTTACACCCACAGAAATAGGCATTGACATTATTGCCCAGGCCCGGGTGATGCTATCTGAAAGCGAAAAAATTAAAGAAATTATAACCGATCGCCAAAAAGAACTATCCGGTGAGTTGCGGGTGGGCATTATACCTACTATATCTCCCTATATATTGCCTAAAATATTGCATGGCTTTATTGAGAAATACCCACAGGTAAAGCTGATTGTTTGGGAGCAAACAACCGAAACCATTATACAGCAATTAAAATTGGGCATGTTAGATTGCGGTATCCTGTCAACCCCATTGCATGAAACTAATTTAACCGAGATCCCGGTGTTTTATGAAAATTTTGTAGCTTATACTTCAAAAAACAGCAAGCTCTCCAAAAAGAAAAGCATTAATCCCGAGGATATTGATATGGAAGAGATCTGGGTTCTGAATGAGGGCCATTGTATGCGCGAGCAGGTTTTAAATATTTGCCAGCGGCGCAAATCTACCCAAGGATTTAAACATTTTGAATATAATACCGGCAGCGTAGAAACCCTGAAACGCATGGTCGACCAAAACAACGGCGCTACTATTCTACCCGAGCTCGCTTTAGCCGATCTGACTGATAAGCAATTAGATAAAGTACGCTATTTTAAATCGCCCGAACCTGCCCGGGAAGTAAGCATTGTTATTCAGCGTAATTTTTTAAAACGCAGGATGATCGATGCACTAAAAGCAGAAATACTGGAATTTGTACCCAAACGCATGCGCACCAAAAAGAAGAAAGAGGTGATAGATATTTAGATGGGTACATATTAAATAGCCTTTTATAATAAATCCGGTTAAAAAAGATTAAACAAATTATATTCCAGTCGCACCAAATAGGTATTGTTGCTTGTACGTTGCATATCATTCCATAACGCCGTACGATAAGAAAGATCAATCCTGAAAACACTATTTATAATTAGCTGAACCGCGGGCGCGGCATCCAGATAGTTTTGCCCATAGCCGGGATTATTTTTGCCCAATAATTCAACATACAGGTTAACATTTACCTGGTTGTAGTTTTGATACGTTTTTGGAAACAGTAAATAACCCGCAGATAGGGTGTAGGCAACCGCGTTAGCTGCATTGGCTGTTGGTAAATGATTGTCACCCGTGTTATCAAAAGCATGCAGGTAACTTGCCGAAGCCGACAGCGCCAGTTTATGCATCAGCTTTGTAAATACCACACCGCCCTGTAACCCGGAATTATCCCCATCTAAAGAAATTTCCTGGTTAGTTACCGGATTATTAATACTTGATGCTTTGGCAAATAATGCACCTCTAAAATGGCTTTGAACAGAATCTACAGACAAAAAGCGGTATTTGGCATAAACACTTCCGCCTTCAAAATGCTGCTGCCCCTGATAGTAATCAGACTGATAAATACTACCATGCACCATTAAATCCTTACTGGCGCCATACATAAATTCAAGCGTACTGCGGTTTTTATAAACCAGGTTAAAGTACCCTTGGTTTTCAACTCTTACACCTAAGGAATGTGTAGCCATATTACTGGCTGGCTCGGTATTTACATACAGCTCTTGCGAAAATGCAGAGCAGGCTGCCGCCAAAAAGGCGGCAGCCAATAATATAATAAACTTCATAGCTAAGTGATTAGTGATGAAATTATATAGCGAGGTGATAAATACGCCCGGTTTTTCCGTTTGTATTATCAGCCGCTGCATTGCTGTATTTTTTATAAACCGCCGCAGGTGCAAAACCCTTATCAACAACGGTTAACGCGATGGGGCCATTCAATGCCTTATCGGTAACATTCACTATATGATACGTGTCCCCGGCATAATTAAAATAGTCATCGGTTAGTTTAACGTTATCAAAATTGAACGTTGCTTTCAAATTGTTTACAAAAAAGCCCGCGTTTTGAACTTTTTTGCTGATCTGATCAAGATTTACAGACGCATCCTTTTTAAAAGTGATTACAAAAACATTACGGTTAAGGTCTGCCTTTATATCGCCAATAAAGTTAAGTGTGCGCAGTGATTTTTCTGTGGCTTTTGAACACAAGGAGCAGGTAAGCCCGCTTACCTGTACTTCGGCTTTTGTAAATTGAGCGTGTGCTACGCTGATTGAAATTGCCAAAACGGCAACAAATATTTTTAAGGTTTTCATATTGAATCAAGAATTAATCGTAAAAAACAAACAGGCGGTTTTACCGCATAAAAAATAACGATCAATAACTATCAAATACGAAAATTGCGATTTTTAAGAAACGTGGGGGTATTATCATGCGGACCATCCGGCGGGGGCCTGCTTAAAAGCCTGGCTGATAAAAATTTAGGATCAAATAAGAATTGATATTCAAATAATACCGCAGGCAAATCAATAACGAATGATTTTGGGGAGGCGGTTGTTGGCGTGCTTTGGTGTGCATCCTTAACTTTTACCTTTATCTGTTTTTCTTTACAGCACTTCATTTTACCGGCAGCATGCATGCCGCAATCTTTTGAAGGCGAATTAACTTCGACAGAGGTTAGTAATTTACCGCAATAATGAAGATCCAGCGAAAAGCCAAATACCGTAACCGAATACAGCATGACCAATAAAACCGCGCTTAACCTTTTTATCATGCTGCAAAATTAGATTTAATTTCGCATAATCAAAATAATAGGATTGTCAGATTAATCGCCGGCTTGTTTAGCCTGCCTTTTCATTTGTTCGTTTGCGCTGATCACTATTTCTACCCGCCTGTTCTGAGCCCGGCCCTCGGGGGTATTATTATCCGCTATAGGTTCTACCTTGCCTTTTCCTTGCGTACTTAACCGAGCCGCGTCAACATTGGCTGCAACAATATATGATTTTACAGCCTGGGCTCTTTTTACAGAAAGCTCCAGGTTATATTTTTCGGTACCCGTATTATCTGTATGGCCAATAATTAAAATATTGGTTTGCGGATTGTTTTTAAGCGATGTAGCCAGGTTTTGCAGGTTTGATTGCGCTTCGGGTTTCAAGTCGGCCATACCGGTATCAAATAAAATTCCCGAATCAAATTTTACCAAAATTCCTTCACCTTGTCTTATCACAGTTGCGCCCGGCACCGTTTGTTTGATCTCTGCAGCCTGTTTATCCATGCTTTTGCCAATAAAAGCCCCGGCTGTACCGCCAACAGCGCCACCAATTATAGCACCTAAAGCAGTATTACCTGCACTTTTACCAATAAACGCACCTACCACGCCACCTGCACCTGCGCCAATAGCAGCGCCTTTTTGAGTTTTGGTGAAAGAGTTACACCCTATATTTAAAACACTTACTATGGCTACAAAATATATAACCAATTTGATCTTTAACGTTTTCATCTGATAGTTATTAATTTGGATGCTTGTATAAATATTTGCAAATCAGGTGCCAAAACAAAGCGCTAAATTTTCCCGGTTATTATCATTTATTAAGCATATTAATTGCCAATTGAAACAATTATTTAACAACCAGGAAAACAAATAGAGGCCACAATTATAAGTTGTTTAAATATAAATAATATTTAGTACAATTAATTAGTTGCTTTTATGGGCATTTTCCATTTAATTAACCACCAGGCTGCCTCCGCGCTTATTAAAGCCACAATAGCAAATACAGCAGGCCTTATAGTTTGCGGGGTAGATGATACCGCACCCGCTAATGCAATAAAATAAACACTTGCAGGCAAAATTAAAGCCGCGCAAAGCCCGGGTACATTTAACGGGATCTTAAATGGCCTATGTTTTTCGGGAGATTTAATACGCAGCCTGATTAAAGCAATATACTCTAACGATAAACCTGCGCCGTAAACGGTAACGTCAATGATCAGCAGATCGGCAAACGTCCAGAGTATCATTAAGCTCACAATGGCAGAACAAATAATAATAGAGATATATGGTGTTTGAAAACGGGAGTGCAGCTTATTTAGTTTTTCGGGCAAAAGCGCGTCTGCGGACATTACCTGCGGCACGCGCGATACGGATAACAAAACAGCAGCATATATCCCCAAGGTACTGGCCATACCACCCAGGGCAATTAAAGCACCCAGCCAGCGCCCGCCCAATAATGTACCCAATGCCGGGAAACCATTTTCCGTTAATAATGAATGATCAATACCCGAAAGCTGCGCCACCCAGATGGCTAAAAAATAAATAACAATCACCAACGCAAATGCAATAAATATGGAAACAAGATAGGAGCGTACCGGCTTGTCTACCTCTTCGGCATAGGTGGTGGTATTATCCCAGCCCAGGCAGTTCCACATCACCGTATATAAAGCCATGCCCAATGAAGGGAATGGCACGCCTTTTAATGATGGTGCCGGTATATAAAGCGGCCCGCTATGCCGGTAAAAAGCAACGCCAAAAAGCACAATAAAAGGCGCTAATACAGCCGCGCTTAAAAATAGCGATACCTTACCAACCGGCACAATGCCCAATATATTTAACCCGGCAGATGACCATATAACAACCAAACAAATGGGGATCTTATACGCCTCCAGCCCGGGAAAGAAAAACGAGGCGTATTGCACAAAAAGTACGGGGTAAATAGCTAAATCAAC
>DASWOZ010000290.1:0-4232 GCA_036398535.1 Mucilaginibacter sp.
TGAGTCAGAAATTTTTGCAGAGTTTGTGGCTGATCCGATAAATACATTGTAAGCAATGTCGCCCAATGTGCCGGTTTTCATATTATAAAACTCACCACCTACACCGCCGCAAAGCTCAAAAGTATTACGCATTACGCTAACATGGCCACCACCTATTTGTATGTTATCATCTTTACAACCAAAAAACCATGAATCTTCAATAATCATATTTTTGGTTTTGTTACCAAAATAAATGTTGAAGCGTGCAGTGCCTGAAGGGTAAATAGCCGCATCATCATTAGCGCCGGCAGGGCCACCGCCAAATTCGATGTGTGTCCATTTTAAAATTAAGTCACCACCTGCGGGGTTTGGTTTTGAAGGTGTAGCAGGAGCCGGTGTACAGGTAATACCGCCCCACCATCCCAAAAATACATTGGTATAATTTTGCTGGGCTGCCTGCGCATGTAGATCAGCCGCGTTTTTAACAGTGATGAAATTTGGTTTGTCCTGTGTACCTAAACTGATAAATGTACCATGTACAAATATTTCGGGGCTGGTTGCTGCTGTAATGCCATCGGCAATTGCAATAAGGCTTACACCATTTTGCATTAATAAGGTATCGCCATCATTTACAGTAATATCGCTTTTAAAGTAATATGTTTTACCGGCTAATAAAGTACCTTTTACGGTACCTTTTAAAGTATCGGATGTAATTGCATTTGCTGTTGAAACTAAAGCCGATGAAATTTTAACAATTTCGGTTTGATGACATGCGCTTAGTGTAAGTGCTAACCCTAACACTACAACTATTTGAGTTAATATCGCTTTCATATATGTAATTATTGAAATTTATAGTGTAATCCAAGGATGTAGTATTGGTTATAGTTATCTTTACGAACGAAAGTATTTTGACCTGCTTGCTGATACTCTATTGCCTGGCCGCTTGATCCGGGAGCACCCAGTGGTGGGTAAGGCAATTTAATAAACAACTGGTATGGCGTGTTTAAAAGGTTGGTAGCCTTAGCATAGATAAACAGCTGTTTAAATATCTTTTTCTCTACCGATAAGTCTAAGCTTACAAAGGCTTTTTGCCATACGTCATTATTTAAATATTCTGATACGCTATTGATGCGTTCGCCTGTGTAAACTGCAGATAACTGTGCATCAAGGCCGCTATGGGTATCTTTATACAAGAATGACAAGTTACCTAAGTTTTTAGATTGTCCTTGCAATGGACGAGTTTGGTCAACATTTTTAACGGTGTTATTACCATTAGCATCTTTATATGCTTCGAGCTTGCTTGTAGTAATTTGCGATTCGGTATATGAATAATTAGCACGGATACCAAAATGGTTGAAGTATTTGGTAATATCCATCTCTAAACCGTAGTTATGAGCTGTACCAAAGTTACCAGCCTCTAAAACCAGGTCCTTATTTGAACTGCTGCTTACTAAAGCATACTCAATTGGGTTTACGATATTTTTATAAAAAGCGCCTATTAAAAACTGATCTAATGGTTTTGGGAAAAACTCGTAACGGATATCATAATTGTCTGCAGTAGCATGTTTCAAATAAGGGTTACCCACTTCCTGGTAATCTGCGTCGGGGTCACCTGTGGTGTGCGGCACCAATTCATAAAAGTTTGGCCTGCTAATAGCAGAATAATAAGATGCACGCAGATTCTGCTTATCAGAAAGCATGTACTTTAAGTTCAAACTTGGTAAAATATCGTAATATTTAATTGATCCTGTTTTACCATCTTTAGTAACCGGCTCGGCATCCAGCCAGCTTTGGTTGGTATGCTCATAACGTGCACCACCTAATACTTCTAATTTACCTGCGGTAAATTTAAACTGGCCATAGCCCGCTCCAACATTTTCGGTAAAATCGTAATTAAGCGCATCGCCCGGTGTACCTTGTCTGTTACTGGCAAGCTCAAAAGTGTTATTATCAATATTACCATCATATACCTGGGTAGAATTTGTAATAGGCAAGGTTAATGTATAAGTATCATAAGTACTGGTTCTGGTTTTGTTACGATACATACCGCCTGCGCTAAACTCAACTTTGGTGTTAAATATTTTAGGTGTATAAACCAGGTTTAAGTAGCCACTTTTATCCTGATCTGAATTATAAGCAAAAGTTTGGGCAAATCCGTTCGACGCATCAACAGTTAAAGGATTGCGAACCACCACATCGCCAGCTTGTAATACGTTGGAAGTAACTAAATTTAAAGTATACCGGTTTTCGTCAGCTGTAGCTTTTGAATAGATACCAGTCCAGTTAAGACTGAAATTATCGGCTAAACGATGATCGCCATGTAATGAAAAATTATAGATCTTCTGTACGTTACGGATGCTTCTTGGCTGCTCAGTAATACGGCCCTGGCCAATACCGGTACGCGCCAGTGTTAAGCTGGTATCAGATACATAACGATATTGGTTTTGAGCAAGATTGATGTACGACGCATCCAGAGTTAATTTGTTGCGTGTATCAAATCTGTAATCAAATTTACCAATGGCGCTGGTACGTTGCTGCTCCGTACTGTAAAATCTGCTTTGAATACCAGTAACGGTAGGCAGGTTTGTAACCGCGTCAACACCTGTTTCAAAGAAAGTGCCTTTTGTATCCTTTGATATATCCTGGTAACTTAATGAAACCAAAGCACCAAACTTTTTATCGGTGCTTCTGCCGCCTACACTCAACCCTGCAATAGTACCCAATGGTAGTTTTGAGTTGCTAAAATGCTGGCCGTTGTTCGAGAAATCAGAAAGCTTGGCAATGTAATTATCACCGTTTAAAATTCTTGGTGAACGAACCGTTACATCATTATTACCAAATTTGGTGAAGCCATAATTTGCAACACTTTGAGAAAACCCGGTACCTAAATTTAGTTTTACCATAAAATCATCGGGCGCGTCTTTCAATACTAAGTTGATACCACCAGCGATAGCATCACCTTCCATAGCAGGTGTTAATGATTTATATACTTCTAACCTTTCAATAATATCGGCTGGGAATATATCCAATGGTACATAACGGTTTTTGTTATCCGGACTTGGTATTTTATAACCATCAATTAAGGTATAGGTATAACGTTTTTCCATACCACGGATAATGGCATATTGTCCTTCGCCGTTGTTACTGCGTTCAAGAGATACGCCTGACACCCGTTGGGTAACATTGGCAACAGTTATATCCGGTGAAACTTCAATAGTACGGGCAGATACCGCGTTTAACTCGGCGCTTGAACGCTGCTCAAGCTTACGGGCACTTTGATCTGATGAGCGGTCAGCGCTGCTATTTACATTAACTTCGGACAGGTCTTTTGATTTGCTTGTTAAAAGCAATACCACTTCAACCATTTGACCTGGGTTTAACGTAATTTTTTTCGCCTCATCTTTGTAAGAAATGTATTTAGCTTCAACTTCATATGAGCCTGCTTCAATATTTCTAAACACAAAAGTTCCGTCTAAACCTACACTTATAGAACGCTTAAAACCGGATGGGCTTTTAATGGTTACGGTTGATCCGATCAATGGTTCGCCCGAAACTTTGTCTGCAACGGTTCCTTTAATGGTTTGGGCAAAAGAGGAAAGACATGCAATTGTAAATACGACCAACAGTAAAAACTGCCGTTTAAATTGTAAAAGTATATTCATGAATGATTGGGTTTTGAATGACAGAAACAAAACAAAAAACCGACTGGTAGATTGGAAGCGGTAAAATGGACTGGAAGTGAGTAGAATAAGGTAAATGTTTTCCCATCGAGTATCGGCTTAGTATGCTGCAAAAGAACACTGCCAGTATAATCAAGGTGTGAACATTAAATTATCAATATGTTAATACAACATAATTCTGAGTAAAACTTGTTTTTTTATTACTATTTGATAAAACTTAACAAAATGATGTTTTTATTTTAACACTAAGATTGGCTGTAAAATATTAACAGTCAATTGCATATTTAATGAAATTATTATAACATTTACCGGTTATACCAGCCTGTCTTTTGCTACCAGGGTACCCGCAATTACATCATGAAGGCATTGCTGTTGTTTATTAAAAAAACAATACAGATAGCCTATAAACAAGGTGAGAACCGAAAGTATTTTGGCTAAATTTCTACCCGCCGATTGTGCTAAACTAATCCTGTTACCATGCAGATCACAAACTTTTATCCGTAAAAGTTGCTTGCCATATGTACCTTGTTTAGGAGAGCTTTCCATCACTATATGGTAACCCAATTTAACTAA
>DASWOZ010000291.1:0-7808 GCA_036398535.1 Mucilaginibacter sp.
GTTTACAGTAATTTTGCTGATGTTTCTATAGCGGTATCTGCACCTAAGGGGTTAGTAGTACCGGTTATCCACAATGCGGATGGCATGAGCCTTGCCGAAATTGAAAAAGCGATTGTGGTATTGGCAGGTAAAGCCCGTGAGAATAAATTATCATTAGAAGAAATGACCGGCGGAACATTTACCATCACCAATGGCGGTGTATTTGGTTCCATGCTGTCAACACCTATCATCAATTCGCCACAGTCGGCTATTTTAGGTATGCACAACATTATTGAGCGCCCGGTTGCGGTTAACGGACAAGTGGTTATACGCCCGATGATGTATGTAGCATTATCTTACGATCACCGCATTATTGACGGCCGCGAGTCGGTTAGCTTCCTGGTAAGGGTTAAACAATTACTGGAAGATCCTGCAAGATTATTGTTAGGCGTATAATTGACCGCTGATTTAGGGTGGTTTTAGGATTACGTTGAAAATTAGATTATCATAATAAAAAGGCCCGCTTAGCGGGCCTTTTTTGGTTAGTCTATCGTCCCTCGCAATGGCGCTTTATTTATTATTCGCTCAATGGCGGTATAAAATCTTACTTACTCACCATTTTCCTCAACGACATAATATACCCAATGTGTAACCCTTCATGAAAGGGTAAAAAATGGATAGCGTCATCAGCGCTGGTGATCTCTATGCCATACCGGGTGGTCCAGGCAGGATAATTAGCAAAGATGTTATTTTGCATATCAATAGCTAACTGATCGAGGGTTGAGAATAGTAGTGATTTAATATTTTCATATTCACCCGCGTCAATAAATTTTTCGGGTTTGCTTTCAGGTTTGTAGGCCATGAAAAAAGTATCATCAATCAGTTTTGGTAAAACCGTTTTTCCATAAAATATATTTTGTTGTGCGGCAACCATGTGGCCCAGGTTCCAGAGTATGTTATTGTTAAATCCTGTGGGTACTTCGTTTAGCTGTGCTAAAGTAAATTCTTTTAAAATATTCAAAATGTGAACACGTGGCTTTATTAAAATGTCGATTACTTTGGTCATTGGGTTTAAAATTTCGGCTAAAGTAATAAATAAGCCTAAATTGTGTTCAGTGGCTAAAGCATTGTTCTGAATACTTTTCCCCAGTTTGGTTCATGGTATTTAAGTTAATTTGAAGGCTTTAGCCTCAATAATACGCCGGTTAGCCAATTTGATTTGTCCTGGTTTATATGAATTAGCGATGGGATAATTATTTTATCTACATTTGCATTTGTTTTAACCCTATTAATGCCATTGTTATCGTCACAGCAAGCCCCTTCGTCTGACAAGCCTATCTGGTATTTTTTATTATGCTGGACAATTCTTAACGCATTACAAGCCTATAAATTAGAGATCCACGCCGACGAGGCTTATTACTGGATGTATTCCCGTTTTTTAGATTGGGGCTATTTTGACCATCCGCCAATGGTAGCTATCTTCATCCGTATAGGCGACAGCTTAATGCATAATGAATTAGGCCTGCGGTTAATGACCATTTTAGCCAGTACGGCCTCAGTATACCTGCTTTGGCTTATTCTTAAAAAATATGCGGTTGATGCCTTATCATTTATCCTGGTCATCTCCGGTATTTTCATTTTCCACATCTATGGTTTTATCACCACACCGGATGCACCACTTTTCTTTTTTACGGTGCTGTTCTATTTCTTTTATCAAAAATATTTAGAGAGTAATACCTGGCTACTAACATTGGCATTAGGTGTGGTTACGGCCTGCATGCTTTACAGTAAATACCATGCGGTTTTATTGATCGTATTTACCCTTTTATCCAATATCAAACTATTAAAGCGCGGTTCATTTTGGGGGATAGTAATATTAGCTGTCGCGTTATATATACCCCATATTTTGTGGCAGTTCAATCATGGTTTCCCATCTGTGAGCTACCATTTGTATGATCGGTCGGAGTCGGAGTATGATCCCTCAAACAGCTTTCTTTATATCCCCGGGCAACTGCTTATGGCTGGGCCGGTTATTGGCTGGTTCTTATTTTATAAAGCATTTACGATAAAGGTAAAAGATGCTTTTATCAGATGTTTGCTGGTTAATTGTATAGGTACTTTTATTTTCTTTTTCATCTCTACGTTTAGAGGAGAGGCCCAACCGCATTGGACACTTATCGCCTTTGCTTCACTGGCTATGCTGGTGCTGATACAATTTAAGCAGCGTAATTATGCCATGCCCAAATGGTTTTACAGGGCGGCTGTCATTAACCTTTGCCTTATCCTTTTTTTGCGGATAAGTTTAATGTTCCAATTGGCGCCGATTGCTAAAATTGGTGAAATAAAAAGCTTTTATGGCTACCGCAAATGGGCACAGGCCATTAAACAAAAAGCGGGCAATAACTTCGTGATTATGGCTGATGGGTTTCAAAACCCATCCAAGTATAATTATTACACTAATTGCACTAAAGGGTTCTCTTATGATTCCAGATACTACCGCCATACGCAATATGATATTTGGCCCATTGAGGAGGCCTTTCAGCACAAGCGGGCGTATTACTTGCAGGACCTGCCAACCGGCTTAACAACAGATACGATTAAGGTAAAATCCGGCAAATGGTATGCGGAGTGGATAGAAGATACCCGCACTTATCAAAAAGTAATTATTGATGTTAATAGTTATAAAGTAAAATTATCACCCCTACAAAAGACCATACTTGTTTTAAAGCTGACAAATCCATATCCTTACCCCATAAATTTTAGTAACGTTGGCAATAAGCACGAAGTAGTATTGGGCGCCTGCTTTTTTAAAGGCGATGTAATGGTTAATGGCGAAAAGGCAGATAGCTCATTTAACCGGATTTCATTACAGCCGGGAGCAAGCTTAGCGCATAAATTTACACTGACGGCTCCTGCCGAAAAGGGCAATTACGATGTGTTGTTTTCAATACGTACCACCCCATTTGCAGGTGCCAAAAACAGCAGGGTCATCCATCTAACCGTTGAATAATACAGTTGAATATGTTTAAAAAGATTTACCTATTTATTTTCATTAGCACAATAACTACCACTGCGGCACTTGCACAGCAAAGCATTGATATTAACTTTAATGGCTTGGGCTTTTTGGATAACCGTGAATATAAGGCGTTCGTTCCACGTTCCCGCACTTACTCAGGTACACGTACAACGCTTGATTTTGGCCTGAATTTAGATAGCTTGAACCATTTTATTGTGGGTGTAAATGGATTACATGAATTTGGTGCCAAACCTTTTTTTGGCGATGTCGCCCCAGTAGCTTATTACCAGTTTCAAAGTAAAAATTGGTTGTTCAACGCGGGTGAGTTTCCGCGCGAGGGATTAACAACCAATTTCCCAAGGGCATTATTAAATGATACTTTGCGTTACTACCGCCCTAATATACAGGGTTTGTTTACAACATATACCAGCGATGACGGGACATTTACCGAAACAGGCTTTATTGATTGGTTAAGCCGTCAAACCGACATAGAAAGAGAGCAGTTTATGTTTGCTGCCGAAGGTAAATATAAGCCGGGTGTTAACAGTCCGTTTTATATATCGCACTATTTTATGCTGATGCATGATGCTGGAGCAGCTATATTATTGCCAAATGATAATATTGGGGATAACGGCGGATTTGAAATAAAATTGGGATTGGACCTTACCCGCAAACAAACCACTTTTGATTCATTATCTTTTGAAGCCGGTACGTTGGTATCATTAGAAAGAGTGCGTGGATTGGATGGTTTTCAAACACCAAAAGGTTTTGTATTTAACGCATATGCCAGCTATCATCGCATTGCTGTTTTTGAAGAGTTTTACCATGGTCAGGGCAGTCACATCACTTATGGCGATTCGTACTACTCAAAACCAACCTATAACCGCATAGATATTATTTATACGCCATTCCAGTTTAAGCATGTTAAAGGGCAATTTATTGCCAGTTTCCACTTTACACCGGGGCAATACAATGATAACCAGGAAGCATTTAGGATAACCTATGACCTTGGCCGAAAGGTACTGGCCCGCTTTAAGGACGATAAATAGGTGTAATTACTGAGTTAATGAATTATTGAATGTGATATATAACCAATAATTCATTAACTCAATGATTCAAACCTAATCCTACTCACTCCACCAACAATCCTATATAATAATTAAAAGTATCTACCTCAAAATTATCTTTAGTTGCCCCGTCTATATTAATTGCTGTAGCGCGTGTGCCGGTTTTTATAAACTGATATTCCCCGCCCTTCATTCTTATTTTAACCGGCATAGTGAAGTCTGCATTGCATGACGTCCACCTGCAATAAAGTTTTCCGGCCCTGGTCGAAATTTCAAGTATCGGGATGTTTTTTGTATGTAAATACTGGTCAAAAACCGGCAGTAAATTTATGCCTGATTGGTTGGATACGTATTTGGTAATATCATCATAGGTCACCGTTTGGTGATAAAAGGTTTTATTTAAGCCACGTAATATATTGCGCCATTTTTCATCATCATTAATAATGGTACGTATCATGTTTAAAAGTACAGCACCTTTATAATACATATCTCCAGAGCCTTCTTTGTTTACATTGTATATGCCAACAATAGGGCTGTCATTGTTTATGGCAGACCGGCAGCCATGCACATATTCCTGCCCGGCTTGTTTACCATAAAGGCTTTCTACAAATAATGATTCAGAATAGTCGGTAAAACCCTCATGTATCCACATATCGGCAATATCTTTTGATGTGATATTATTGCCAAACCACTCGTGCCCGCTTTCGTGTACTATAATATAATCCCATTTTAAACCCCAGCCGGTATTGGAGAGATCATGACCTAAATAACCATTGCCATAATGGTTGCCGTAAGCTACGGCGCTTTGATGCTCCATACCTAAATGCGGAGCCTCCACTAATTTATACCCATCCTCATAAAAAGGATAGGGGCCAAACCAGTGCTCAAAAGCCTTTAGCATAGGTGGCACATTAGCACCAAATTGTTTTTTGGCTTTCTCCAAATTGTAGCTTAATACCCAAAAATCAGTAGTTAGTTTGCCTTTTTCGCCGTCATAGATATCGCCAAAATGAACATAATCACCAATATTGGCAACCACATCGTAATTATTAATAGGATTAGATACAAACCAATCAAACCGGGTATAACCATTGCCCAGGTCTGTAGTTTTGCGCAGGCGGCCATTTGATACGTCTGTTAATCCTGTGGGTACGCTAATGCTGATTAATGCGCTGTCCACTTCATCGTATTGATGATCTTTATTGGGCCACCATATGCTGGCGCCCACACCCTGACAGGCCGTAGCTACAAACGGTTTACCTAACGAGTCTTTGGCAAATACCACACCGCCATCCCAGGGTGCTTTTTTAGCGATGGTTGGGTTACCCGAATAATAAACAGTAAACTCATCTTTACTGCCCTTGACGATGTTTTTTGGGAAAGTAATAAATACCGCATTGAACTCGCGCTTATAGGGCAAGTTCTTACCCTTGTAAACTACTTTTTCAACTTTTAAATTAGCAAACAGGTCAAACTGTAACTGCTTAAAATTCTGCGTGGCAGTAAATTTAAACAGGTTACTGCCGCTGATGAATTTTTGATCAATATTAAACTTAACATCCAGGTGGTAGTAATTAATATCATAACAGGTACGCAGCGGTGTTAAATTCCCACGTAATGAATCTGCATGGGTAAACATAGCTTTGGGGGCCAGTAATTGAGCTTGCGCATGAAAAGACAGGATCGCTAACAATCCGGATAGTAAATGGCGTAATTTCATAGCGTGTTATCGATAGTAAACGGCCTAAAATACCTACTTGCAATGAACAAATAATAATTAACATGCAATTTTTTATAAAGCCTTAAAAAAAGTGACAGAGATGCATTTTGTTAGCTTTAGTAAATGCTTAACTTTGGCCACCATTTAAACACACTACTATGCAATATGATGTTATCGTTATCGGTTCGGGTCCTGGTGGTTATGTAGCCGCTATACGTTGTGCCCAACTGGGGTTAAAAACTGCCTGTATTGAAAAATATTCAACCTATGGAGGTACGTGCCTTAACGTGGGCTGTATTCCTTCAAAGGCATTGTTAGATTCGTCTGAGCATTATTATAATGCATCGCATACTTTTAAAACACATGGCATCAATCTGGACAATTTATCTGTCGATTTTGGCCAGATGATTAAACGTAAGGCCGAAGTAGTACAAAAAAATACTTCAGGTATCAGTTTCCTGTTTAAAAAGAACAAGATTGATGGCTACCAGGGCATGGGGTCATTTAAAGATAAAAATACCATCATCATCACTAAAGAAGATAAAACCACGCAGGAAATCACCGGTAAAAATATCATTATCGCTACCGGCTCAAAACCATCAAGCCTGCCGTTTATCAAAATCGATAAAAAACGTATTATCACCTCTACCGAGGCTTTAACCCTGCCTGAAATACCAAAGCACTTGATATTAATTGGCGGTGGTGTTATTGGTTTGGAGTTAGGTTCGGTTTATGCACGTTTAGGTGCCAAGGTTTCGGTTATTGAGTTTATGGATGGCATTATTCCAACCATGGACAAAAGCCTGGGTAAAGAGCTGCAAAAAGTATTGCAGAAACAGGGCATGGAGTTTTACCTGAACCATAAAGTTACCGGCGCTACTGTAAAAGGCAAGGAAGTAACCGTAACGTTTGATAACCCTAAAGGTGAAAAACAAGAGTTAAAAGGCGATTATTGCCTGGTTGCAGTTGGCCGTATTGCTTATACCGATAGTTTGGGTTTAGACAAAATTGGTTTGGCTGTTGAAGAACGCGGCAGAAAAATTACTGTTGACGCGCACATGGAAACCAGCGTTAAAGGCGTTTATGCTATTGGCGATGTGGTACGCGGCGCTATGCTGGCCCACAAAGCCGAAGACGAAGGTACCTTTGTTGCCGAAACTATTGTTGGCCAAAAACCACACATTGACTATAACCTGATACCGGGTGTAGTTTACACCTGGCCGGAAGTAGCGGCTGTAGGGCAAACTGAAGAGCAATTAAAAGAAAAAGGAGTAAAATATAAAGTTGGTTCTTTTCCATTCCGTGCAAGTGGGCGTGCAGTTGCCAGTGGCGACATGGACGGATTTGTAAAAGTATTGGCAGATACTACTACCGACGAGATTTTAGGCGTACATATTATAGGCCCGCGCGCGGCAGATATGATTGCCGAAGCAGTGGTAGCTATGGAGTTCCGTGCATCTGCCGAAGATATTGCACGCATTAGCCATGCGCACCCAACCTATACCGAAGCCCTCCGCGAAGCTTGCTTAGCAGCAACAGGTAATAGAGCGATACATATTTAATATCGGATTTTCGATTTCGGATTTAAAGCAGGCAGACTTGCGAAGTTTTTAAAACTTCGCAAGTCTTTTTTGTTGCTAAGGCCTTTGTTTTTAATTAGGCAATTTTGTAATGTTCCTCTGCCAGGTAAGCGTCCACGCTTGACTTAATCATTTAAGCGTGGACGCTTAGATGAGAGATGGGCACATAAACTTGCGAAGTTTCAAAACTTCGCAAGTTTTCTTAAGTTAGCATCAGCGAATCCCAAAATCAGCCTAATCAATGGTTCATACAATTGTTGACAACACTCGTAATATTATCGCTAAAATTTGCTGTTAAAATCGTTATTTAATAACTTGCAGGGTATACTAATTTACTGCATAATTCAACCCCTCATGATAAAATTTTACAAGCCGTTTTTTATTGTTGCCCTGATAGCTGCTGCCCGCCTAGGTATGGCTCAGCAAATTAATGTAAGCCCGGAAGT